>DATJYL010000210.1 GCA_035499655.1 Pirellulales bacterium | reverse complement strand
CCGACAGCAAGTTAATAGTTAATAAGATTGAAAGCATCGATATTTCCCGAATTTACGCGAGTCCAAGCCGTGGTTAGCGCGCAGCATTGCAAGCCGAAAGTGTCTTACCGATGCAAAATTCTTGGCGCCGCGCTGGCGGCAATCTGGCTCATCGCAAGTGGCCCAAGCATCTGGGCACAAGGCCGCCTGATGCGGATGAATCCGCGCCTGGAGCGAATGCTGGAACAGGAACAGCAACAGCAAGAACGCGCTCAGCCGGTTGACCCCAATGCGCCGGCCCCGCCGGAAGTTGACGGACTTAATCCGTGGCTGCGGCGCTTTCACGAAAGCGTTCCACAATCCGCGGAGGAGTTTAACACTTTGGACGCCGCCGCGCTGGGTCAAGCCACTGCCGCGGTGGAGCAGTGGATTAACTTGTGGGGCCGCGTGGCGGCGGGGCAGCCTCCGCCGGAACAAGTGAACATCTTGGGCCGGTTGCTCGATGCACAAGGACAAATCGATCGAGAACTCGACAGCTTATTGGCCACGCGCGTTCAATTTGCCGCGCTGCCAGATAACGATCAACGTCATGCCGCACTGCGGAATTACCTGTTGGCCGCTGCGAAACTGGTTGATCTTTCCGGCCGTTTGCACGCCGATTTGATCGACATTCTAGACGATATGGCGGATCGATTTGCCGATATTTCCCCGCTGCGCCAGCGGTTGCTGGAATTCCTGGTCCAGCGGCAAAGCAACCTCGGCGCCGAGGTCATGTCGGTCGATTTAATCGATCCTTCCCCGACGCCCGCCGATTCCAACAACGGCGATTCCAACCCAGCGAAAATGCAAGCTAGTCAAATCGCGGCAATGTCTCCCATGCAGCGGCGTTTAGCCATGCGCGCCATGATGGCCGGCGGCATGAATGGCCCCGGTGGACCGAATGCCGCCGGCCTGAAAGGCGCCGCCGGCATAAGCACGAGCGGCCTGAATATGGCGCCTGCTTCCGCCGCCGCGCTATCGCCGGAACAAAAACTGAAAATCATTCAACTGATGGCCGCGGCCGGAACCGCTAGCTCGATTTACGACCTGGCCGATTTTATCAAAGACGATTCCACGCCTCCTACGTTGGTTTTAGCGGCGGCCGAAGCCATTCGCGCGTTAGGACTTCCGCAAGATCCCCGGCCCGGCCAGGATGCATCGCTCCCCGCTCCTGCCATCACCGCCGGAAAGCTCCGCGAACGATTACTGAAAATTGAACCATCGCAATGGAGACCGGAGGAGCGGCGCCGGGCCGAAACCTTGCTCGCCTGGCTTTCCGATCGCGATTTGCACGGACTGGAAGGCAACACGTATCGCCTGGGACAATTCGAAGTGCAGCCCGGCGATTGGCTGCTCATGCGCAATCCTTCCCCCTACAATTTATTCACCGATTTATCGCCCGGGCTGTTCACGCACGTGGGCGTGGTTGCCACGGAAACCGCCAGCGACGGCAAGCGACGCATGGTCGTTGTCGATTTGGAAGAACGTGGCGCCAGCATTCCCGCCACCAATGTCGATATTTTTCTGCAGCGCACGTTGAATTACGTGTTCTTGCGCCATCCTGATCCGGCGGTCGCGCAAAAAATGGGACAAGCGGCGGCGGCCATCATCGGCAATCCGGCGGAATTCGACCTGAACTTTCGCACCGACCGCATCGCAGACTTGAAGAATGTGGATTTGCGGGGACAAAAAATCCACACCTATTGTGCCGGATTACTGCTGTTGTGTGCCCAGCAGACCGGCGTGCCGCGCGAAGTGTTCTTCCCCATCACCGAGACCGCTTCCGGCGGCCACACGCAAGAAAATATCGCCACCTTGGGTTTATCGCTGGGCAACGGTTTCGTGTCGCCCACGGGAGCGCTGTTTTCGTCCCGGCTGGAAATCGTCGGGCGCAGCCAGCTCTTGTACGACCCACAGCGTCAAGTTCAAGAGGCCATTTACGACCATTTTGCCGAGTTGATGGAAAAACAAGTGCTGCGACCCACGCCCGATTTGTTTCAAACCTTGCGGCTAAAAGTGGCGGAAGCGTCCAAAGGCAACGAGCTATTGGCCAAAGCCCTGGCGGCCAGCGCCAACGTCAGCGCGCAAATGGATTTGGTTTCGGCCGCCAAAACCCAGGCCGTTGTGGAAACGTTGGATGACGTGGCTTACGGCGCCGGCCGCGAATTCCAAGCCGCCTATGAGGCCATTACCAACGGACCGCCCCCCGCGGTCGACGCTTCACAACCGGCGCCCGACGGAAACGCGGCGGCCACCCCCGATCAGCGTCAGCTTACCCCCGAGCAGCGCGCGGACATCGAACGTTACCGCGCCCGGCATGCCGATCTGGCCATGCGCTGGGATCAGCGCCAAATATCGTCTCGCGGCGTGCGCAACGAATTGGTCAGCTATTACATTCAACAAGGCTGTGGGCAGCTTGACGACCGCTTCAGCGGCGACGGAAAATGAATTGACCTGCTGCCGGTGATCAGGCCTCAGTTTTTTGTTGATCGGCGAGTTGCTATAATGCGTGTTGTCCAAATGGTATTCAGACATGACGATTGAGCAGCTACGTAATGTTTATGAATCTCGGCCATTTAGACCCTTTGTGCTGCACTTGGCCGACGGGCGTGAAATTCCAGTGCTGAGCCGCGAATTTATTTTAACGGTTCCAAGCGGCCGCACCGTGGTGATCTGCCAGCCCGATGACACATTGAATTTGATCGATTTGCTGCTAGTCACGGACCTCGAATTCCAGCCTGGCACCAACGGCGCTGGTCGCCGAAAACGGAAATAATTTTAGCCCGTCTTTCGGCATTTCCATTTCGAACTTATTACTTTGCGCCATGCAACTTCTTCACGTCGGCGCGGCGGTGCTGAATCAAACGCCCTTGGCTTGGGATGCCAATCGGGCGAATATTTTGGCCGCCATTGCCCAGGCCCGTCGCCAAGGCGTCAGCATTTTGTGCTTGCCCGAGTTGTGCATTAGCGGCTATGGCTGCGAAGATGCCTTTCTTTCGCACGGTGTGCCGCGGATGTCGTGGCGGGTGTTGCAGGAAGTGCTGCCCGAAACCAAGGGCCTGGTTGTTTCGCTGGGCCTGCCTTTGTTGTATCAAAACGCGCTGTACGATGTGGCCTGCCTGGCAGTCGACGGCCGCATCGCCGGATTCACGGCCAAGCGGTATTTAGCGGGCGACGGAATTCATTACGAGCCCCGCTGGTTCAAGCCCTGGCCGTTGGGCCGCCGGGTGCAAGTGAGCATCGACGGACAGGAATATCCGCTGGGCGATATTTACTACGATTGTGGCGGCGTGCGCCTGGGCTTCGAAATTTGCGAAGATGCGTGGGTCGCCGGCCGGCCGGGTGTGGAACTCTCGCAGCGCGGGGTCGATATTATTTTGAACCCCAGCGCCAGCCATTTCGCCTTTGGCAAAATGGCCGTCCGCGAGCGGTTCGTGCTGGAGGGTTCGCGGGCTTTCGGCGTGCATTACGTGTATTCCAACCTTGTGGGCAACGAGGCCGGCCGCGCCATTTACGACGGCGGCGCCTTGATTGCCTCGGTCGGAAAAATGGTCACCCAGGGACCGCGCTTCTCGTTCGCCGATTGGGGTTTGACGTCGGCCCTGGTCGATGTCGATGCGGCACGGCTCAGCCGCGCTCGCACTGGCAGCTTCACGCCAGAATTGACCGGCGACGCCCAGGATTGCATTCACGTGCCGTTTGCTTATCCGAATTGTGATCCCGCGCCGCAGGCGCTGGTGCGCGCCGCTTGGGAAAGCGGCCCCCACGTCAAGGAAGAAGAATTTACCCGGGCCATTTCTCTGGCGCTGTTCGATTACATGCGCAAAAGCCGTTTGCGCGGGTTTGTGGTATCGATTAGCGGCGGAGCCGATTCGGCGGCTGTTTCCTGCCTGGTGGCGATGCTGGTGAAAATTGGCGTGGCGGAATTAGGCCGCGAAGCATTTCTGGCCAAGCTGCAATACTTTGTCGATATTCAAACGGCCGGCGACGAACCAGAAATGGTGCGCCGCTTGCTGGCCTGCGTGTATCAGTCCACGCGCCACAGCGGCGAAGTCACGCTCAACGCGGCGCGCGGCGTGGCCCAGGCCATTGGCGCGGAATTTTTCCGGTTCGACGTCGACCCCATTGTGCAAGATTACATCGGCCTGGTGTCACGCGCACTGAGCCGCAATTTAGATTGGAAAACTGACGATTTGGCGCTGCAGAACATTCAGGCCCGGGCCCGGGCTCCCAGCGTGTGGCTCCTGGCGAATTTGCGTGGCGCGCTGTTGGCTTCGACCAGTAATCGCTCCGAGGCGGCCGTGGGTTATGCCACGATGGATGGCGACACCAGCGGCGGCATCAGCCCCATTGCCGGCATCGACAAAGCCTTTTTGCGCCGCTGGTTGTGTTGGTTGGAAACCACCGGCCCCGAAGGTTTTGGCCCCCTTCCGGCCTTGCACGCCGTCAACGTCCAAGCGCCCACGGCGGAACTCCGCCCGCCCGAAGCCGGCCAAACCGACGAAGCCGATTTAATGCCCTACGACGTGCTCGATTGGATCGAGCGGGCCGCCATCCGCGATAAGCACAGCCCCATGGAAATCTACAAGCTCATGCACACGCAGTTCACGCAATATACGGTCGAGCAAATGCTGGCCTGGGTGGAACGATTTTTCCGCTTGTGGTGCCGCAATCAATGGAAGCGGGAACGCTACGCGCCTTCGTTCCACGTGGACGACGAAAACTTGGACCCCAAAACCTGGTGCCGTTTTCCGATTCTCTCGGGCGGCTACGAACGAGAACTGGCCGAACTGCGCGACTTTGTGTTAAAACCCAAACTCCGCTAGTTCCGCAACTTCTACTCCTCGTTGACGGAGATCATTTTATGCTTTTAGCCGACAGCATGTGGCACGATATGTTTTATCTGGCTTTGCCGGTCGCGGAAAAAATTCTGCGTTCGATTGTCGTCTACGTGTTTTTGATATTGGGCGTTCGTTTGGCGGGCAAACGGCAATTGGCGCAATTGAACGCCTTCGACCTGGTCGTTCTATTGACTCTTTCCAACACGGTGCAAAACGCCATTATCGGCGACGATAATTCGGTCACCGGCGGCCTGGTCGGCGCTGCCACGCTGCTGCTGGTGAATTATGTAGTCGTGTGGTACCTGTACGGCCATCAAAAATTAGATCATCTGATCGAAGGCGATGCCGACGTGTTGATCTCGGGCGGCAAAATCCGCCGCGACCGGCTCCGGAAAGAGCTCATCACCGAATCTGAATTGGAAGCTGCGGCCCGCCGGCAAGGTTTTGGTTCGCTCCAGGATGTCGATCAGGCCATCCTGGAACCAGGCGGCACCATTTCGCTGGTGGCCCGCAAGCCCGCCCCGGACGAAATGCGCCACGGAGAAATTGTCATGCGGCTGGAAGAAGTGCTGAACGAAGTTCGCAAACTGACCACGCCGCCGCCGAAAAGCCAGCCCGCGTAACTCGCGGCATTGCATTCACGCCGCGCGCAAAAAAGCTCCCGGAAAGGCCGGGTCCCAGGGGGGCAAAGGACTCCATCCGTTTCCGGGAGCGATTGGACGATTCGGCAGGTTGTTGACGCGGCGCTAGAAGGACGAGATGGCCGCGTGGTGGGAAAGAATTGCCTCCGTGCAGTTTTTTTGGATCGCGCGTTTGGCGCTTGCAGGCTGGACGTGTTGGTGGCACGTCGTCGGTCGGTGTATCGAAGCGTTCGGCCGCATCCATGCTGCCGAAATCGCTCCGCTGGTCCGCAGGATAAAACCGGCCCGTGCCGCCATCCATCCCGGTGCAGACCCATCCACGAGTGGATCATGCGAAATTCTGTGTCTTGCTTGGCGGCCGAATGCGCCGGACGAAAAGTGTTGGTCGTCCCGCCCTAATCGACCGTCGTGAGGCGAGAAGATTAGGGCAATTTTCAGGACCGGTCAAGAGCGGTTTTTATGCAGATTTAACGCGGTTTTTGGCCCTCTTTGGCCTGGGCCAGTCGGCCACAATCCAGTGCTGGCAGGATGGATTGAAAAACGGAATTTCCGTCAAATCACCAGCGCGGCTCTTCACTCCCAACAAGCGGTACGAACCGGCAGCCGGAAAGTTCGCGAGCCACGCCCTGACCGTACACTTTTTTAATGGCTTGCAGCGATTGCGCTTCACTGGGCCCCAGCGGAATGACCAACGTGCCTGACTCGCACAGTTGATCGAACAACGCTTGCGGCAAGCGCTGCGCGGCGGCGGTGACGATAATCCTGTCGTACGGAGCAAGATCCGGCCAGCCGTAGGTGCCATCGCCCACGACAAGCGTGTAATTGGTGTAACCCAGCATTTTGAGCGTGGCGTTGGCCCGAGCCGAAAGCTCGGCATGCCTTTCCACGCTGGTCACCCATCGCGCCAGCTCACACAGCACCGCACATTGATAGCCGCTGCCGGTGCCGATTTCCAAAACCGATTCAGCACCGGTTAATTCCAACGCCTCGGTCATCAGCGCCACAATGTAGGGCTGGCTGATGGTTTGACCATGATCCAGCGTCAGCGCTCGGTCAGCGTAGGAGTCCGCCTTTTCTTCCGGCGGCACAAATGCGTCACGTCGCACTTTTCCCATGGCCGCCAACACGCGAGCATCACAAATGCCGCGGCGCTGGAGCTGCTCGGTTACCATTTGCAGCCGTGCGGAATGAAGTTGCTCCGGCGACATAGGGCACTTTTTTGAACTGGAGACGAACAAATCGCAGAGAAGCAAAGATGCAGACGAACTACGGTGCGGTTCAACCGGTTTTGGCAACGGCCGCAGGCTCGGCCAAGCGCCAGTCGGTAATGTGCAATTCTACCGTCCGACGGCCATTGAAGGTGTTGATCACGGGGCGAAACGCAACATTTAGTGGACCAGTGATTTCGGCCAACTCGTCCATCCAATCGCCGCCGCCAAAAGCCACACCGCGCAGCCGTACGCCATGTTGCTCCAACCACATCGATAAGTGTCTGCCGTTCCCGATGCGTTTAGGCGGCTCCGCCAAACGCAACCCGCTGGCGCACAATAGCGGTCGCTGGTTTCCGTGGCCGAAGGGGGCCAATCGCTCGATCTGCTGCACGGCCGCCAAGGTGAGCGAAGCCAACGCCGTTTCGCCGTCAATCCACAAATCGGCCACCCGCTGCTCGGTCTGGATTTGTTCAGCGGCGAATTCGCAAAATGCCTCGCGAAAGGCGTCGAGGTGGGCGTCTTCAATTTTCAAACCCCCGGCCGCCGCATGGCCCCCGTGGCTCACCAGCCACTGGGTGCATGCGGCCAGGGCTTGATGCACGTGAAAACCCGGCACCCCGCGCACGGAGCCAATGCCAGGCTTCACCCCCAAATCGTCCTGGGCAATCAGTACCACCGGCCGATGATGCTTTTCAGCCAGCCGCCCCGCCACAATGCCGATCACGCCCGGATGCCAACCACGGCCGGCCAACACCAGTGCCGTATCGCTTTCGGCATCGAACTGCTCTTGCAATTGCTTATTGGCCGCCAAATAAATGCTGCGCTCTAGGCTGTCGCGGCTATTGTTCAATTCGTGCAAATATTCTGCCAAAGCGCTGGCCCGATCGGTCGCCGTGGTGGTGAGTAATTCGACACCCAACTGTGCCTGCCCCAAGCGGCCCGCTGCATTCAGTCGCGGAGCCAGCGTGAAGCCGATGTCTTCGCAATCGAGCGCCGGTTTTTGATCGAGCTTGGTCAACTGCATCAGCGCGGCTAAGCCCGCCGTCGGACGGAACTTCAAGCTCTGCAAACCGTGATGCACCAATATCCGATTTTCGTCCACCAGCGGCACGACGTCGGCCACGGTGCCAATCGCGGCAATCCCCACGGCCTGCAACAAAAACGACCGCATGGCGTCGGTCACGCGTTTGGCTTGGCAGGCGCGTTGGCACAAAGCCCAGGCTAATTTGAACGCCACTCCCGCGCCGCTCAAACCGGCAAACGGATACTGATGGCCCGGCAATCGTGGATGCACAATTGCCGCGGTGACGGGCAACTCGGCCGCCATTTCATGATGATCAGTAATAATGAGTTCCAAGCCCAACTCGCGGGCCGTTTGCGCCTCGCCCACGCTGGTAATTCCGCAATCCACCGTGACGATAACTGCGGTTCCCCTTTCGGCCAACGTGCGCAGGGCCTCGTCGTTCAGGCCGTAACCTTCGTCAATGCGGTTGGGCACGTAAAAGCTGGCTTTGGCTCCCAGCAATTGCAGGCAGCCCAGCAGAATGGCCGTGGCCGTCATGCCGTCGGCATCGTAATCGCCGTACACCACAATCGGTCGGCCGGCCGCAATAGCGGCGATCAGTCGCTCGGCAGCGGCCGGAATTCCCGGCAATTCGTCCGGATCGCGCAAGCCGTTCAGCTTCGGATCGAGAAACGTGCGCGCCGCCAAAGGATCGCCAATGCCGCGACCGATGAGCAATTGCGCCACCACGGCCGACACGCCGGCTTCGCGCTCCAGGCGAACAATTTGAGCCGGGTCATGTTCGCGAATGAGCCAGCGCTTGGGCATGTTCCGTCCTCCTGACGCGGTGCGCGCAGTTTTACTTTTTCTTCTCAGAATGCATCGTGTGCTTGCGCAGCCGAGCGCTGTACTTGCTCAGTTTCAATTTTTCGCCGCCGGGCTTGCGCCGCAGGGTGTAGTTGTAATCGCCGGTCTCGTCGCACACCAAAAACACGGTTTCTGCTTTCTTTTTGCTTTTTCCCACGGTTTTCTCCTATCGCCAAAACTGTTAAATCCATCGTGCTGAAGCGCCAATTCTACCGTGGGTAAGCCGTTTTTCGTAAGGGGCACGGGTTATAATTGAGGGAGGTTGTCCCCTTCCCCCATTCACGTGCCGGCGCAGCGGAACTGCCGGCAATGGCTAAGCCGCAAAATTCAGCGATGCCTCGTGAAACGCCACTTTCTGCGAACGCCCCTCTCTCGCCTCCAGAATTGGGAATCGAGGGATCGACCTCCAGCTCAACGAACTCCAAACAGCCCGGCAGCCGCGGCTGGCGCAATGAACCACGCCTGGGCGACGAGCTGCCTTCGAACGAAAAACCAACCGAACCCAAACCAGCCACTTCCGAACCCGCCGCCACTGTTCCAGTAACAGATGCCGTGGCTGAACCGGCGGCCACAACCGAGCCCGCGGCGGCGGTCTCGGAAGCTAACACCCCAACCTCGGCCGACGCCGGCACCTCCGAAACTTCATCCGCCCCGGTCGAACCACTACCGGCGCCCGTCGAAGTCGGGCTGTCGCCCTGGCGCCGCATGTGGCCGTTTCATCAGCAAGCCGGCGCGTGGTTCACCAGTGCCATCGTACATGCCACTCTGCTGGTAATTCTCGGCTTGCTGGTGCGGCACGTCATCAAGGAAATCGCCCCCGTCCACTTGAACGTGCACACCGTCTCCAGCGACGAGCCATTGCTGGAAAATTTGCCCACCGATAACGGGCCCGCGGACCATACGCGACCCGGCCCGGCGGGGGCGGCAACCGCTTCCCCCAATGGCGATTTGTTTGGCTCCGCGCTGGACGACACACCCCTGGGCGTGCCCGAGCTGGGCCCCTCGCGAAAGGTGGGAGCCCGGCTCGACCCGCACACCGAGGTCGATCCGCTGGCAGCCACGCTTTCCAGCGATGGCGGCGGTGTGCCCTGGGGACAAAGCATGGGCAAAGGAGGCGGCGGGTTGGGTGGCCGTTCGCCGGAGCGACGCGCTCAATTAGTCGGCTCTGGCGGCGGGTCAGCAGCCAGCGAGGCCGCCGTGGAGCGCGGCCTGAAATGGCTCTTGGCTCATCAACACGATGACGGCGGTTGGCGTTTCAATTTCGACGGCCCGCCGTGCGACAATTTGTGCCGCAACCCGGGCCGCGAAACTTCCACGACCGCCGCCACCGCGCTGGCTCTGTTGCCGTTTTATGGCGCCGGATACACGCACAAGGAAGGACCCTACACCGAGCAGGTGAATCGCGGATTGTATTATTTGGGCACCAGAATGCTCGCCACCCCGCAAGGCGGCGACTTGCAAGAGGGCTCGATGTACGCCCAAGGCTTGGCGACCATCGTGCTGTGCGAAGCCTACGCCATGTCCAAAGATTCCAATCTCCGCCCCTACGCCCAGCAGGCGGTAAATTTCATCCTCTACGCCCAAGACCGTCATGGCGGTGGCTGGCGATACTTTCCCGGCCAGGTGGGCGACACCAGCGTCACCGGTTGGCAACTCATGGCGCTGAAAAGCGCCCAAATGGCCGGCTTAGATGTTTCTTCGCCCGCGTTCTTCCTGGCCAATAAATTCTTGGACAGCGTCCAGAACGAAAAAGGCGCCTACTACGGTTACACGCTCCCCAGCAACGGCGGCGCAACAACTACTTCGGTTGGCCTATTATGCCGCATGTATCTGGGCTGGAGCCGCAATCATCCGGCGCTGAATGCCGGCGTTACGGCGCTGGAAAAGCTCGGCCCCTCCGACACCAACATGTACTTCAATTACTATGCCACCCAAGTGATGTACCATCACGGCGGTTCGCAATGGGAGCGCTGGAACAAAGTCATGCGCGATTACCTGATTGCCACACAAGCCACCGAAGGGCACGAAAACGGCAGTTGGTACTTCCCCGACTTCCACGACGACAAAGGGGGCCGCCTGCTCAACACCTCGCTGGCCATTCTCACGCTGGAAGTTTACTACCGCTACCTGCCCCTGTATTCCAGCAAAGCCGTCGACGGCGGTTTTTAAAGTGGCTGGCGGATTTAATAAGTGAATCGAGAAGCTTTGATTGGGATAGATTCAGAAAGAAAAACTCCCTCTCCTCGGGGAGAGGGCCGGGGTGAGGGGGCTGCGAAAAATTCACGGTCCGGATTTCGATGGTTCGTCAATGTTTGTCTCACTCGATCTCGACGAGATTTTGTCCGTTCTGCAACCATCCAGTAACATCAATCCTCGCTGCCTGCGCAATGCCCATTACAACTGCTTCGGGATCACCAACGACATCGTCATTTGCAATTCGCAGTAGTCGCAACCCTTGCGATTCCAACCACGCTTGCCGCTGCAGATCGTAACCAGCATGTCCATCATGACTGGAACCATCTAATTCGATCAGCAATCCAACGGCTTCACAGAAAAAATCCACGATGTAATTTCCAATCGGTTGCTGCCGACGAAATTTAAGTTGCGCAAGCCTCCGATCTCGCAACAACTGCCACAGAGCCCGCTCCGGCTTGGTCATCGTGCGCCGTAATCGCCGAGCGTGTTGAAAAGCTTGCCTCGATTTAGGAATGCGGCGAAGTGGCATGGAATATTGGTGTGATTTTTGTCGCCCTCTCCTCGAGGAGAGGGCTGGGGTGAGGAGACTGTTCGGATTTTACTCATCATCAACGTCTAAATCACTTGTCGACTTCGCTTTTTGTAGAAGAATCGTAGTCGTGTACCTTTGTCCCATTGTGTATGCTGCGGCACGACCTGTTTTTGTTTTTAGATCATTTGGTATCGGCTTGCTCAAAATGACTGTATCAGGCGAGTCGGGTGCCGAAAGAAAGACGACCTTATGCTGTTCGTTTTTTCGCTGAGGTGTTTCCTGAATTATTTTTTTGATGAGATTATCCAACTTTTCGCCATGTCGATCCGGAATAAACTCGACGGGATCATGCACATCTAGAATCCGAGGAACTAATTGGTAAATCTGATTATTTGCATAAAAGGCCATTCGATCTGTCCGCTGAAACTGACGCCCCGGCTGACAAACATATGCGTGATTGCGTTGATAATCGGGCCACGCACGACGTGCGGCAACCACTACTACATCTTTTGCACTCGAAATCAAATCTTCACGGTCAAGCATGACTTGTAATTCCTTCAAAAGAAATGCTTCACGCTCTGATATGATCTCCGTCCTATCATTTAATAGTTCTTCGATTGCTTGGTGAAGTTTTACAAATGATGCCCAAGTAACTATCTCGGGAGAAAATTCATTGATAACATCAGGAGTCCGATCATCTGGAGTCAAAATCAAAAGCAATTTCGTTGCCTCTTTCGTGTCTTTGAATCGTGAAACATGCCGTTTCAGTTGTTCTAGATCAAGAGCGTTCTGTTTTATTTTTGTTTCGATCAATAATCGGCAACTACTTGAAATCTCAGCATCAGGTATGCCGTCAGCGCCTCCCGAAACCTGATTTTTGAACGAAACCAGCTCGAACTCGGGCCTTTCAAATAAAGCGCCTATAATTCGAGTCATTCGTTCAAGTGACAGTGACTGCAATACTGCTAAAATCGAAGCTGTGACCCGATTTTCACCGATTGCATAGGTAGAAAAGATGTTATAGGGCATACTCGTATCCCTCCATTGGTGTTTATTTGTAAATATCGTAGGTTCAAATTATCTCATAAACAATCCGCTAAGTGTCAGCGATGTTAAGAACCCCCTCACCCCGGCCCTCTCCCCGAGGAGAGGGAGAATTCATGATTGACCTCCATCGAGCACTTCTCGCAATTCTTCACTAAATTCATCCCGTACGTTCAATCTCATGTCCCAGACCGCTCAACCATCTTTGGCTGAACTCATCGCTCAACTTGCCGAACAAGAAGCCGATATTCGCCTGGGCGGCGGGCAAGCGGCTATCGACCGGCAGCATAAAAAAAATCGGCTCACGGCGCGCCAGCGAATCGAAAAACTCATCGATCCCGACAGCACGTTCTTCGAACTCGGCCTGTGGGCGGCATGGGGCATGTACAGTCAATGGGGCGGCGCGCCAGCGGCGGGTGTGGTCACCGGCATTGGCACGATCAGCGGCCGGCGGCACATGATTATTGCCAACGATGCCACCGTGAAAGCCGGCGCGTTCTTTCCCGCCACCGCCAAAAAAGTGCTGCGCGCTCAGCGCATCGCCGTGCAAAATCGCCTGCCGATTATTTACCTAGTCGATTCAGCGGGCATTTTCCTCCCGCTTCAGGAAGACGTATTCCCGGACGAAGACGATTTCGGCCGCATCTTCCGCAACAACGCGGTGATTTCCGCGCTCGGCCTGCAACAAACCGCCGCCATCATGGGCAATTGCGTGGCTGGCGGCGGTTATCTGCCCGTGCTGTGCGACAAGTTACTCATGACCGAAGGCTCCGGATTGTACCTGGCCGGGCCGGCATTGGTGCGTAGCGCCATTGGGCAGGAAGTGTCGCACGAAGAGTTGGGAGGCGCGGCGATGCACGCCCAAATCAGCGGCACCATCGATTACCGCGACTCCACAGACGAAGCCTGCTTGCAGCGGTTGCGCCGTTTGGCCGCTGCAGTCCGACCCGACGAAGCACAACCCGCCCCGCCATTTCGACGCGACGAAGCAAAACCGCCCGGACGTTCTGCCGCCGAAATTCACCGCATTTTGTCAGACAAAGCTCACGGCGACTACGAAGTGCGCGAGATTCTCGATTGCCTGCTCGACACCGGCACCTTCGACGAGTTCAAGCTGGAATATGGTCAAACCGTGGTCTGTGGCACAGCCCGTCTGGGCGGCTTCACCGTGGGCGTTGTGGCGAACCAACATCATCGGGTGCGGCCTGCCGACGGTCCGTTTCAATTCGGCGGCGTGCTGTACGTCGATAGTGCCGAGAAAGCGGCGCGGTTCGTGATGAATTGCAATCAGGACTGGCTGCCGATTTTGTTTTTGCAAGACGTGAACGGCTTCATGGTCGGCCGCGATGCCGAACGCTCCGGCATCATTAAAGCCGGGGCTAAATTAGTCAGCGCCATCAGCAACAGCCGCGTGCCGAAAATCACCGTCATTACCGGCGGCTCCTACGGCGCGGGCAATTACGCCCTGTGCGGTAAAGCCTTCGATCCGCGATTCATTTTCGCCTGGCCCACCGCGCATGTGGCGGTGATGGGAGGCGAACAGGCGTCCGACACACTGCTGGATGTGGCCGTGAAAAGCCTGCAGCGCGAAGGCAGCACCGTCGACGCCGCCGAACTGGAACAATTGCGCGAAACAGTGAAAGCCGATTACGATCGCCAAACCGATGTTCGTTACGCCGCCGCCCACGGCTGGGTCGATGCTATTTTGGATCCCGCCACCACCCGCGAAGCGTTAGTTTTCGCCTTGCAATGCGCCACTAGGCATGCGGAACCTGAGCCATTCCGCCTGGGCGTGTTTCAGGTGTGACATAAGTTTCGGATGGAACATAAAATGTCAGCGGATTCGTAAGTTGCAATTACTTCGTCCGGATCGTGCAAACTGATTGACATGACCATCAAAATCGCCAACGGCGCGGGTTTTTTGGGAGACAATCTCGATGCGCCTCGGCTGTTGGTGAAAAACGCACGGGTCGATTATCTCACGCTGGAATATCTGGCCGAATTGACGATGTCGATTTTGGCCCGCCAGCGCCAGAAAGACTCGACCGCCGGTTATGCAACCGACTTTCTCCAGGTGCTGCAAAGCCTGCTGCCGGCGCTGAAAACGCAGCCGCAATTGAAAATTATCACGAACGCCGGCGGCGTCAATCCGCTGGCTTGTGCCGCTGCGGCTGGAAAAATTCTGGCAGCGGCAGGCTTAGGCGAAACCGCCATCGGCATAGTGACCGGCGACGATTTGCTTCCGCGCCTCCAGGAATTGCAGGCCGCCGGCTGCCGCTTTGAAAATCTCGAAACAAATCAACCGCTTTCCAAATTGCCTCATCCCGTGGTTTGCGCCAACGCTTATTTGGGCGCGCGACCCGTTGCCGAAGCGCTGGGCGGCGGTGCGCGAATTGTCATCACCGGCCGCGTGGCGGATGCCTCGCTGACTGTCGGCCCGGCCATGTACGAAATGAAACGCAACTGGAACGATTGGAATTTCTTGGCCGGCGCAAGCGTCGCCGGTCATCTCATTGAATGCGGCGCGCAAGTCACCGGCGGACTGTATTGTCACTGGCAAAACTTGGATTTGGCGAATGTCGGTTACCCAATCGCGGAAATTCACACCGATGGCTCATGCACAATTACCAAACCGACCGGCACCGACGGCGCGGTCAACCGACACACGGTGATTGAACAATTGGTGTACGAAATCGGCGACCCGGCCCATTATTTAACGCCAGATGTCGATGTCGATTTCACGACGATAGATGTGGAAGAAATCGAGCCCAATCAGGTCGCCGTGCGCGGCGCTACCGGCCGATCAGCGCCGGAAAATTACAAAGTGTCTCTGGCGTATGCAGACGGCTTCACCGCCAGCGGGCAGTTGTTGGCCTACGGTGAAGATTGCGTCGAAAAAGCCCGCGCCTGCGGCCAAATCATTTTGCAGCGTGTCGAACGGGCCGGTTTCAAACTGCAACGGACCTTGATCGAATGCCTGGGTGCTGGCGACGGCGTGCCGGGACAGAAAACAGGGGGCAGGGGGCAGGGGGCAGGGGATAGTGAACCACAGCCGAGAGAAGTGGTGCTGCGGGTGTCGGTCAGGGATTCCCGCCGCGAGGCCGTCGAACGCTTCGCCAAAGAAATTGCCCCGCTCATCACCAGCGGGCCGCCGGGCTTGGCCGGTTATGCCACGGGCCGTCCGCAAGTTCGGCCGGTGTTCGCGTATTGGCCCACGCTCGTACCGAAAAGGTTTGTTCAGCCCACCGTATTCGTTCAAGTTGCACACCAATGGCGCAATGCGGTTTGAAGGAGTCAGCGATGGCGTTCATACAGCTTGGTCAAATCGCGCATGCTCGCAGCGGTGATAAGGGCAACCATGCCAATATCGGCGTCGTGGCTTATACACCGATGGGTTTCGCATTTTTACAGCGCGAACTGACCGCCCATCGCGTGGCCCAATTTTTCATCAGCTTGGAAGTCACGCAGGTAGATCGCTTTGAACTTCCCAAGCTCGGCGCGTTAAACTTTGTATTGCACAATGTACTGGCCGGCGGAGCGAGTCAATCTTTGCGAATCGATACCCAAGGTAAACTGTTGGGCACGGCAATTCTCGATTTGCCTCTCCCCGCACCGCCGGAAAATCAGTTAGTGCAGATGCGTTCCGTCGAAAACCCTTAACCACTAAATTTCATGAGCAACGGCGCGTCGCTAGTTAAAGTTCACATTCACGAGCATACCGGCACGCTGATTTTGAATCGGCCCGACAAGCGCAACGCGCTAACTCGGGCCCTCATCGCTCAGTTAATGCAAGGATTGGAAGACCTGCGCTGCGAGCGCCGAGTGCGAACCATTGTGCTTGCCGGCAGCGGCTCGGCTTTTTGCGCCGGCATGGATTTGAACGAAATGCAGGAAACCGCCCAGGCCCCCAACGCCCACGAATTGTGGCGCGACGATGCGGCCCTGTACCGCGACTTGGTGGAAGCTATTCTGCGTTTGCCCAAGCCCGTTGTCGCCGCGGTTGGCGGACCCGCCGTGGCCGGCGGCGCCGGCTTGGCGTTGGCCTGCGATATTGTGCTCGCCTCGCCGGAAGCCAAGTTCGGTCTGCCGGAACCCAAGCGGGGCATCGCCGCCGGGTTGATCGCACCCCTGCTGACGTTTCGCTTGGGCGCAGGCCGCGCCGCCTATCTGTTGTTAAGCGCCCAACTCATCTCCGCGGAAGAAGCGTTTCGCATCGGCATTTACCATGAACTGATGCCGGGTAAAAAACTGTGGCCCCGGGCCCATCAACTGTCCGGCGAAATTGCCGCCTGCGCGCCGGAGGCCATGCTGCTGACCAAGCGCATGCTGAACGAAACTATTGGTGAGAACTTGAACACGTTGCTGACCGCCGGCGCCGCCGTCAGCGCTACCGCCCGCACCACCGAAGCCGCCGCCGAAGGTTTGGCCGCATTCTTAGAAAAGCGCGAACCGAAGTTTTCCTGATGTCGCCCGGGTGATGATGATTGCGTGGCGGTTACCGTGTCGCCAGCGCATTGACCGAGGAACGCTCAGACGACGAAAACAGCGGCAGTTGCACTTTCCTGTCACGAGCCGTCGTGCCTCGTTCCAACGGTTGGCGACGCGACCGCCGCGGCAACGTCGCTTTTTCTGGCGATAAAGCCTTTTCCGTCAATGAAGTTTTACCCGTCGCCGGGCGAAAAGCCGCCAGCTCGGCAGCCGTCAGGACAATGCCGTATCGCGCTAAAACTTGCGGCAACAATTGCCCTACATGGTGCGGACCGGAAGGCCTACGGGCGGCGACATTCGGCGAGGTGCGAATTGGAGCAATCATAAAATCTATTCCCAGAACAGTCCTGATACTGATTGTTTGTTCACTATTATTGTAACAAGATGTGAACGCGTGTCCAGTGATTGGTTCAGTGCCGGCGACTGCCAAAATTGATCTCGTGGATCGCCGGATCAAACCGTTTCCGCCCACGCTGCGGCACTGCTAGCAAAATTAACCATGAATCGGGCCCGCAAGTGTGCTAAAACAGAAGGGTTCCGGCAGCTTCGCCGGTCTGAATTGCCGGAGCTGAACGCACCCTCCGTGATTTTCAGACTTTCGCCATGATCGAAAGCTCGCGTCCCAGCTTGCCGCCCGCGGAACCCGCCACCGTGGCTTTGAACGCCCTGGTGGAACGGGCCGACGCGCTGTTGGCCGCCTGGCAAGGGGACGATTTGCCCCCCGATTTATCTCAATTCCTCCCCGCCGAACCGCCGGCCCTGCGCAGCCTAACGCTGATCGAATTGATCAAAATCGATCTGGAATATCGCTGGCAACATCACGAGCTGCCCAAGCAAGTGGAAGAATACGTCGAGGAATTTCCCGAACTGGCCTCCGCCGGCGAAATTCCCTGCGAATTGATTTGCGAAGAATATCGCGTTCGGCGACTAACCGCCGATCCACCCCGGTCTGACGAATATTACACCCGCTTCCCGCGGCAAGCCAACCGGTTGAAACGCATGCTGGCCATCGACCCAAATCGGACCGCCAGCACCACGCTGCTGACCGGGGCGCGCGATCCTGATTTTGAAGTTGGCCAACAAATTGACGATTTCGATTTGCTGGTCCGCTTGGGAAAGGGCTCGTTCGGCCTGGTGTTTCTGGCTCGGCAACGCTCCATGCAGCGACTGGTGGCGCTCAAAATTTCCCGCAACAAAGGGGCGGAACCGCAAACACTGGCACAACTGGATCATCCGCACATTGTCCGCGTGTACGATCAGCGCTTGCTGCCTGATAAGCGCATGCAACTGATGTACATGCAGCACATTCCCGGCGGCACCTTGCAAGACGTGCTGGAATTGGCCCGGCAACAAGCGCCCGCCTTGCGCAGCGGCAAAACGGTGGTGCAATCGATCGATCAAGCGTTGGAGCGGCATGGCGAATCGCCCCCCAGCGAGTCCGGCGCGCGGCGGCGCATGAACGCCATGACCTGGCCGGAGGCCGTGTGTTGGCTCGGGGCGCGGTTGGCCGCGGCGCTGGAGTACGCCCATCAACGCGGCGTGCTGCACCGCGATGTGAAGCCGGCCAACGTGCTGCTGGCCGCCGACGGCGCGCCCAAGCTGGTCGATTTCAACGTCAGCTACGGCTCAAAATTGGAAGGGGCCACGGCCGCGGCTTTCTTCGGTGGTTCGCCCGCTTACATGTCGCCGGAGCAAATCGAAGCCTACAACCCCGACCATGATCGCAAGCCCGATGAACTCGACGGTCGCAGCGACGTCTATTCGCTCGGCGTCGTGTTGTGGGAAATGCTGACCGGCAGCCGGCCATTTGTCGACGATCGTCCGGAAGATTGCATCAACGACACGCCCAAACTCCTCGCCCGCTTAACCCAGCGCCGCCAGGCCGGCCTTACCGCCGTCACCCTGGCCACGTTGCCCCCCGATCTGCCCCCCGGCCTGCAATCGGTCCTCACCGCTTGTCTATCACCGAATGTGAAAGATCGGCCCGCCTCGGCCGGCCTTCTGCAGCGTCAATTGGAACTGTGCCTCAAGCCCCGCGTGCAACGACTGTTGCGTCCCAGTCCCGGCTCGCTCCGCCAACGCTTGCGCCGCTGGCCGTTTTGGTTTTTCGTGTGCGTCGGGCTAATGCCCAGCGTGATTTTCAGCGGGCTGAATCTGCGGTTCAATTCCATCGAATTCATTCCGCTCCCAGACTCCCCCTCGAACACAGCCATTCACGATTTCTTTTGGGATGTCGAAGTGCCCGTGGTCAACGCTGTTTCGTTCCCGATTGCCGTGCTGCTGGTCTTTTATGTTGCCTGGCCGGTGCTGATTGCCGTGGGCCGCGTCGGTTCTGGAAAACAAATTCCGCCGGAAGAACATAGTCGCTTACGCCGCCGGGCCTTGTGGGTGGGCGATTCGGCGGCCTGGGTCGGAATGGCGCTGTGGGTGATTTCCGGCATCGTATTTCCCGCCTGGCAGCATTTACACTTCGGCGACATCGAAGGCATTGGCTTCGATCAATATCGAAATTTTTTGGCCTCACAAATCGTTTGCGGTTGGATTTCCTCCACGCTCACGTTCTATCTGCTCACCTTCATGTTCGTCCGAGCCTTTTACCCCGTGCTGGTGCGGCCCGAACAAACCAATCCGAGCGAAGTGGACCATTTGGAGCGCGTCGGACGCCGTTGTGGGTGGGGCTTATATTTGACTCTTGCCGCCCCCTTTTGCGCCGTTGGTTTGCTGGCAGTTTCCGGATTAAAGGAAGATTCACAGAAAATTTGGATGGGGGCACTGGCCATCATCGGCTTGGGAGTGACGTTGTTGTCCTATTATATCTTGCAGTTGATTCGCACCGATCTGGCTGCTTTGGAAGTAGCCATCGACCCCAGCCGCGATGCCACCAGCGTCAGCACCGACACCGTCGATTCGCTCTGGACAGGCACACGCTAGCTAACCGTGCGTCTGCAAAAAGATTGTCTTTCCGGGTTGCCAAGCGGTAGAATTCGGTAGTGGGCCAATTTGAACATAGCCCGACTGTGTCAGTCGGGAAAAGCGGCTGTCGGAATTTCAAATTGTCCCACCACCTAAAATTCCCGTAGATCGCCGAAGGCCGCTGTTTGTGTTCAGGATATCGCCGAGATGAAGTGCTTTTTTATTGCAAGCCGCAGTCGGTCAGCATTGGGCATGATCCTGGGATTTGCGATCACCCACTGCTGCGCCAGTGCGGCGCTGGCCCAAACCCCCGTCGTCGTCCAATTGCCGGCATTCCATTACTTCACCACCAACACTTCCGTGCTGGCGCCTGACGGGGGCGATGCATTTTTAGGCGGCTTCAACGCCGCGGCTGCCGGCAACAGCCAGCGCGGCATACCGGGCCTGCCCAGCCGGCCGTTCACGAATAACGCCACCGGCTCCAGCACTGGCGCCGGCAATGTGAGCGTCAGCGTCCAAATTCACGATTTTGACGTGATGGAAGAAGCGCTGATCGGCCCGCCGACGCCGCAAACCGGCAGCGCGGCATCATTGCTTGCCGTGCGTCAATCGCCCGTGCCCAGCGTGGCCGCCTTGAAAGCCCAACAAGCGGCGGAGGCGGCCGCCGGCGATCAACAAGCCACCGCCGATCTGGAGCGCGGCCGCCAATTATTGGCCCAACACCGCTTCGGCGTGGCGAAGCTTTACTTTCAATCCGCCGCGAGCCAATCCGGCGCCGCCAGCGACGTACATCGGCAAGCCATCAAAGAATTGACCGATATTCAGCAGAAATTGGGCGCCGCCAAAATCGCCGGCCAGTGAATCCTCCTGCTGCTCCGTGTCCTCCGTATCTGTGTGTTGAAATTGCTTTCCTAGCGCCGCCCTTCTTCTTCGCGCCTGTGCGGCTGATCTTGTCTGCTGCTCTGCGTCTCCGCGCCTCTGCGGTTCAAAATCGCCCCGCTACCGCCACAGTTGCTTGAGCTCCTCCGGCGAAATGTACCCGCTGGTGCGGCGCACTTCCTCGCCGTCGCGCACCAACACGAAGGTCGGCACGGCATGAATTCCATACTGCATCGCCTCGTCCTGATGCGTGTCGGCGTCGATGGTGCGAATGTCGAACCCTTCGGCCTGCAACTGGCGAACCACCGGCTTCATGGCCTTGCAGACACCGCACCAGTCGGTTTCAAAAGCCAGCACTTCGCCTTGAACCAGCCAGGGATAAATCGGCTTGGGTGCAAACCACGCATGGTAGTTGACCGCCACCATCAAAATTGGCGGGCCAATGGTCAGCGCCACGCAAAGTGCAAACATCCTGGGAGTAAATGTAGACATATGGCAAGCCTAGCTTTTTCTTTGGGGGGGGGGGGGTGGCCTGGCGTCTGGTTGTCATGTGTTTGCTATCTGGTGACTGATGGTCTGGGGTTGTGGTTGAGTTGTGAGTGAGGAGTTATCAACGAAGCGGTGAAAAACCGTAAAAACGGTAAAAAACGGACTGAAAACGGTAGATTAACGGTCCGTAAACGGGGGAAAACCGTGAAACACGAGGCGGGATGGTTCGGAGGGTCTAAAAGTCGAAGAGTCATAAAGTCAAAGTGTTGGGGGGTCTGGGCAAACGGCGGCTACCGCCCTATGCCGACGCAATTTCCACCGCTCTACGCCGGATGCTGTACGGCTGGCGCGCAGAATCGTTACATGAACATTGGTTCACTATACAGATAGCCTGCGAGAAAAGCGAGAGAACTTTTGGGCCAGGGGGAGAAAAACCTGGGAAGGCATCCATCGGCGCAATAAAAAAGCCGCCCTGCGGTTAGGCATTGCGGCTGGTCGCTCCGTAGAGCGTTGCCTGCGAATTCTTCTTCTTGTTTGCGAAAAGACTCAGCAGGCCGAGATCAGTTACACTGCCCGAATCATAAATGAGTGATTGGCGACTGTCAAGCATTTCGCTTCAAGCCTTTTGAAATCCCAGCGTTCGCAACTTGCGGGTGACTTCCGTGTACTTGAAACCCGCCAAGCGCCCCATTACCCGACTCCCACGGGAATTGTCAGATCAAACGGTTTCGTATCATCGAATGTTGCGAGGGCCGGCGGCAAAGGATCACCATTCTCGCGGCACATTTCAGCAATTTTGCGCGCCACATCACGGGCGATTTCCGCCACCTCTACAATGCTGCGGCCTTCGGCAACCAAACCGGGAACGTCGGGGCTGGTAGCCACATAACCGCCTGCATCTAAAGGTTCGATATGGAGGCGAATTGCTGCTTCACTCATCTGTTAGTTCCCAAAAGTAAAAAACCGCAGGTCGTTTGTGCGAGCTGCGGTTGGTCGCCCGAAGGCGGTGCCTGTGTTTTACACTTGTTGCGGAAAACAGCAGGCTGAGATCAGTTACACTTTGTGCTATCATAACCGCTATCGGTGGGGAGTCAAATACTTTTTGAACATTGTCGATCAGGGGCAAACACAATGGAACCACAAAAGGGCAGGGTCTTTTTAAGTTTAGATATCGGCAGTAATTCCGTAGGAAGCGGGTGGATTGATTCGGACAGCCAGGAACTTCACGCTGGCGTTAGCATATTTCCTGCCGGTGTCGATGAATCGGACGATAAACGCGGCGATCCCAAGAACGCCAAGCGCAGATCAACTCGTCGAACACGCATTACCCTAGCACGTCGGGCGCAGCGCAAGCGATTATTGCGACAGAAACTAATTTCTGTTGGATTGCTGCCGGCTGATCCCGTGCAATTTGATCGGCAGCTAGGCGAAACCGATCCGTGGCTGCTTCGACGAGAAGGGCTTTCTCGGGAATTGGAACCGCATGAATTCGGTCGCTTGCTGCTTCATCTGGCCCAACGTCGCGGGGCGTTAGGATTCGACGCTGAAGTCGGCGATAAGGGAAAAGTAAAATCGGCGATCACGAAGACGCATTTGGCGATGTTAGATCGATATGGATCTGCGGAGGCCAAGGCCGATTCACATGGCATCCAAGTATTAATGGAAACGCTCAACAAGAAGAAAAACCGAACCGACCAAGAAAGCGATGAGCTTGAGCAGGCTCAAGAAAAACTCAAGCAGCACTGCCATCAACTCTTAGAAGATCCCACGGTCACCTTTGGTCGGTTAATTGCTGACCTGCGCGATGAATGGCGCACGCCGATCACTACTTCCGACCGGCGAAAGAAAAAAGCCGGCCCGCGCGAATGGCGGAAACCGGTACGCAATCGAGCGGGAGAATTTCGCTTTCACGCCGATCGGGCAATGATTCGCGACGAATTTGCGAAACTGTGGAACAAACAAAAGAATTACGGTGGTCCGCTGGCGCAAAAATTGAGTGCTGAATTGCGGACGGGGCTTGATAACGAACAAGGAGATGCCCAGTGGCGACACCAAGGGTTGCTATTTGGCCAGCGAAAACAATCGTGGGATTTGGGCACTTTAGGAAGATGCGTGCTTGAGCCGTCGGAACGCTGTGCCCCTCATGCCGACATGTATGCTTCTCGCTATTTAGTCGTGGAGACAGTGAATAATCTAAAAATCATCGAACGCGGACGAGAGGCTCGGCCGCTCACGGCTACTGAACGCAATAAAATCCAGGCCTATCTTTGTGGGCCGTTAGGATTGCAGGCGAAAGGAAAGTCGAAAGGCCAATCCAAGCGCTCGGTCACCGTTTCGGATTTGCGCGAGTTGATGGACTGGGGTCGTGCTACGAGTACAAGTCCATTTCGCTTCAACATTGAATCTGATGAAAATCGTAATATCAATACCGACTGGTTCAGCAGGGAAATCATTCACGGTGCAGTTGGCATCGAAAAATGGACGGCGCTGTCGGAGCGAGTTCAACAGGGCATCAATCACGCAATTTTGAAATTCGACCCGGACGAGGAAAAGGATACCGCCAAATTGAAAGCAGGCATCATGGATTGGGCAGCGCTTAAGGAAGGTCAAGCCGACGCCTTGATTGCTGCCTGGAAAAAGCGGCCTCGGCCCGACGCCAAACGGCTAAACATGAGCCGCCGTGCAGTGCGCAATATCCTAACGGTCATGGATCGTAAAGAACCTTGGATCGATGCCAGTACAAACGGCCAACCACAATGGCTGACGCAGATTGCGGCGCGCAAAATGATCGCCAAGATGAACGATTTTCTGGATGCCACTACCGGTAAGCCCTTGGACTGCCACACTCGCCGGCGCTATGCAACCGGCGCCAAGGGAGCTACGAAGCGAGATCGTCACTATTTACGAAAGCATATTCTCAAAAAAAATGGCAAGCCGATCATTGGTTTCGATGGAAAGCCATTGAGCGAGCCGCCGCCAGCCCCGCTGATCAGCAATCCGGTCGTTCGGAAGGCCATTCACGAGGTGCGCCGGCATCTAATTGAATACATGATTACGTTTGAGCGAAAGCCGGACGAAGTTCGGATTGAACTTTCCCGCGAAGCGCGGATGGGCAAAAAACAGGCGGATGAATTGCTGTTCAAAAATCGCCTGCGAAGTCGAATCAAAAATGACATTTTAATCAGTTTTAAACTCGACTCGGTATCATCGACACAGCAGCGCGCGGCGTTTGAAAGAGTTGTCTTAGCAATTCAGCAGGATCAAGTTTGTCCATTGTGTGGAAAAGGGGGGCTTACCCCTAACTTGGCCGCTAGGGGGTCTGGTTGCGAAATTGCACACATTCTGCCCCGAGGCGGCGGGGGCGACAACGGTTGGAAGAACATTGTTTTGGCGCACGATGAATGTAACCGCAAAATGGGCCGTCGCACGCCGCGTCAGTTTTGGGAAGAAGCTGTTCCAGGAGGTTTTGACGATGGCATGGCATGGATTGAAAAAATGTATGCAAGCATCGAGCGGCCTAAGCCCTCGGAAATTAAAACTGCTGAAGGAAATTCGCTTTGGTTGTGCTACTTCAATCGGCTGGACGATTTAGCCAAGATTTCGCAATTCAAGAAAGACATCAAAGATATTCAAGGCATGACGGCACGGCAGGATGCGGCCACCAAATACGCAACGCGCCAAGTCATGGCCTATTTGGCCGATGCACTTTTCGACGGCAACGGTCTTCCTGAGCGAGGTGGAGAACGGCGAATTTTTGCCACCGATGGCATATGGACAGCGCGATTGCGCCGCGAATGGGGTCTATTTTTCGATCCGCATCACTTCGAAGCCAAGGGGCTTACGGACCAAGTTGAGCGCGAAAGGAAGGAAAAAAATCGCGGCGATCACCGCCATCATGCCATCGACGCTATTGTCATCGGATACTGCACTGTTGAGGTCCAGGGCGCATGGAGAATGCGTGAGGAACAAGCCGACTGCGAAGGACTAAACACGGCGGATGAGCAGCAGATGGAAAACTATCGTCGCCTCCACCCTCTTGATCCACCCAAACCTTATAAAACTCGTGATGAATTCCGTGAAGCAGTTCGATGTGCCGTATTCGGCGATGGCCAACTCGAACGCCCTATTTGCCATCGGCCAGTAAAACGCAAACTGATCGGTGCGTTGCACGAGGAAACTCTTTTCGGGCCAGTCGTCGACCGACAGGGAAAACTGACCGAAAATTATTCTGCCAAAAAAAGTGTTCTGCAACTCGATCCAAATCATTTAAGGCTTCCCAGAGATGAAACGCCTGCCGAAGCAATTGAACGGCTGGCACAACGCTATCTGAATCAAAAACTTGATACTGATATTCGTCCGGCTCGAAAGCGGGCCAAGGCAATCGTTTCGTCAAAGGCATACACGCCTCGGAAAATTGATCCAGCGGTGGGAAAGAGCGGCTTGGTTCGCGATTTGGCACTGCGGAAACGGATCCGCGAATGTTTGAGTGCATTTTCTTACGCCAAAAAGAACAAAAGCGGCGAGACGATTGGCGAACCCACACACATTAATCCGGATGATTTCACGCAGAATGAAATCAAGCAAGCTTACGAAGCTGGAGCGATTTGTCATAAATCGGGAGTACCTATTCGATCGATCGTTCTGCTGCGCGCAATGTCTGATCCCGTCGTGATATCGAGATGGGCAACCGAACATACCACGGGTAATCGATTCAAACTCTATGATGGATTGACAGGTAAAGGAGACGCTTCTGCGGCGCGCGCCTATGTAGGCGGGAACAACCATCACATTGAAATTCGAGTTTCAAGAAATAAAAAAGGCCAAGAGGTTTGGTCGGGGAAAATCGTAACAACCTTTGAAGCAAACCAGCGGAAGCTAGCTCGGCTTCAAGCAATGCGGGAAACGGGCATCCCCACGCCTGCCGCATTACGGAAATTTTCCAAGCCGGAGCGTGAAAAATTCAAACCTCTGCTTCGCGAAATTGAAAATGCGCATCCGATAGTCGACCGTTCCGATAACGACGAAAAAGGAGGCAAATTCGTCATGTCCATTTGCGAAGGAGAAATGCTGCTCATGAAACACAAAAATGGATCGGGTGAAGTTGGTTATTTCGTGGTGGCCAAGCTGGATAAACCGCAGGGCATCGTACTCGTTCCCCATTGGGATGCTCGCTCCGCCACGCAGCGGAAGGATGCAGAAGGCAAGAAAGTTCCCGATTCCGAGCGCGAACAATTCACTATAACTCCCAGTGATTTAAAGGAACTGGCGCCTCCCGAACATCCACACGCGGTCAAAATCCAGGTCAGTCCCCTCGGTAAAATTCGGTGGGCGAACGATTGACACAGTGATCCACCCAGATATACTAATCTGCGCAGTTTAGCTTGGAAGCCCGTGGTTTCGCCATGGACGGTCGTAGTGCCCCGTCTTTGAAAGACGACCCCTCACCCTAACCCTCTCTCGCAAGGGGAGAGGGAACCCGGGAAGGCGCTCCGGCCGATGATTAAACGCACAGTCGAAATCTCGCAGAACGCCGCCTATTTGACGGTGCATTTGGACCAGCTCTTAATTCAGCGCGATCGCGAAACGGTCGGCCGAATTCCCTGCGAAGATTTGGGCGTGCTGTTGGTCGATCAGCCACAGGTCACGTATTCGCATGCCGCGCTGGCCCGGCTGATGGAATTCGACGCCGCCGTGGTGGTGTGCGGGCGGAATCATTTGCCGGCCGGAATTTTACTGCCGCTGGCCGATCACTCGCAGGTGGTGTGGCGGGTGCAACTGCAAGTGGATGTGCCCAAGCCGCTGAAGAAGCAGCTGTGGAAGCAGTTGATTCAGGCAAAAATTCGCGGGCAGGCTGATAATCTTCTCGCCGGGCCCGCGCGAACCCGGCTATTGGCGATTGCCCGCGAGGTGCGGTCGGGCGATCCTGAAAATGCCGAGGGGCAGGCGGGGCGATTTTATTGGCCGGCGCTATTTGCGCGGCATCCTCACCCCAGCCCTCTCCCAAAGGGCGAGGGAGAAACAGTTTTTCGGCGCGATCCGGACGGGGCGCCACCGAACAATTTGCTGAATTATGGCTATGCCGTGGTGCGGGCCGCGCTGGCCCGGGCAATTGTGGCGGCGGGCTTGCTGCCGGCGCTGGGACTGAAGCATTCCAATCGCTCCAACGCTTTCAGTTTGGCGGACGATTTGATTGAGCCGCTGCGGCCGCTGGTGGATGCGCGGGTGCGGACCATTTTCGCCGGCGGCGCGTGCGAATTGACGCCAGCGGTGAAGGCAAAATTACTGGAGCTGCTGTCCGAGCCGGTCGAACTGGGTGAGCAGCGCGGACCGCTGCTGGTGAATTTGCATCGTTATGTAGCGTCGCTGGTGCGTTGTTACGATGGAGCCGCCAAACAGCTCGAAATCCCCACGGTGGCATTCCGCGGCAAATCGCAGTCGGAGCTTGACTTTGCGCCGAGAGAAAATCTGCCGACGGCTTCCTCGCCCCTGACCCCTACTCCCTAATCTTCTTTGCCGTGTTCATTAGCGGATATCGCTGCATGTGGGTTTTGGCCATGTTCGATTTGCCGGTGGACACAAAGAAGGCCCGACGGGCTTACGCGCAATTTCGGAAGGTGCTGCTGCGCGACGGCTTTACGAAGATGCAATTTTCGGTATATGCTCGGCATTGCGCCAGCGAGGAAAGCGCTGTGGTGCATGCGCAGCGCATAGAGAAACACGTGCCGCCTGACGGAGAAGTGCGGCTGCTGACGATTACCGACAAACAGTTTGAACGAATGCGCGTTTTTTGGGGAAAACTACGCAAACCGCCCGAGCCAGCGCCATGCCAATTGGAACTTTTTTGATTGCGGATTGCTCGCAAGCCGTGTGCGGAAAGCCGGTTAGCGCCGGAGTAGTGTAACCGATCCCGGCCTGCGAGCAATCCGCAACCCGTCAGCAGTGCGGAGCACGATATTTTTAGTGTAACCGATCCCGGCCTGCGAGCAATCCGCAACGCTGACATCGCGCGGTGATTACGTGCAAGCCACAGTTCACTGTGGTTGATCGAATTTGTACTTGAGTGTTTCTGTGAGATTGAATGTCTTATCTCAAATTGCCATCAGGATTTTCTCCGAGAAGGAACTGAAATATCACACATCCAAATTTCGCACTTCCAGCGCGTGTTTTTCGATGAACTCGCGGCGGGGTTCGACATGGTCGCCCATGAGGGTGCGGAAGAGGGTATCGGCGCCGGAGATGTCGTCCATTTTGACTTGCAAGAGCGTGCGATGGGTGGGGTCGAGCGTGGTGTCGCGAAGCTCTTCGGCGTTCATTTCGCCCAGGCCTTTGAAGCGGGTGATGGTGAGGCCTTTTTCGCCGGCGCTGCGGATGGCCGAAAGCAGGCCCCGCAAATCGTCCAAGCCGATGACGTTTTCGCCGCGCCGCAAAATGTAGCGCGGTTCCTCCGTGCCGGTCCGCTCCTGCGGAATGAGCGATTGAATGTCGAAGCCCATGTTTGCGAGGTCGCCCAACAGCAAATTGAGGGAGCGCACTTCGTACAATTCCACGGTGTGCAGGCGCGTGCTGCTGCGGCCGTGGCCGTTGGTTTTTTCCTCGCCGGGCGGGGCGGTGGGGACAGCGCCGGCCAGGGGGGCGGCGGCAGGCGCGGCCGGTTTATCGGCGTGTGCGGGCAGGCCAGCCGGAGTGGGGCCGACGGTGACTTCCTTGCCGGTTTCGCGTTCGAATTGGGCCACGAAGGCGTCGCGATCTTCCGGGCGCACAAACCATTTTTCCTTGCCGTCCAAATAGACATGGTAGATGGGGAGCTTACCGGTGGCGGGATCTTGCCGGTGGGCGTGGTCGCGCAAGCTGATGCCGCGGCGCTCCAGGGCGACGAGCGGTTCTTCCATGGCCGCCAGCGTGCGGGCCAGCTTGGCCATTTCGGGCCCTTTGATCACCCGACCGCCTTGCTCGCCGGAAACACCGTCCGGTTCGAACTGGCAATCGGCCAGGCCGTTTTCCAGGAGCTGGGCCTTCATTTCTTCTTCGGTTTGCACGTAATACACGTTTTTCTTGCTTTTCACACGAAACAGCGGCGGCTGCGCGACGTACACGTGGCCGGCTTTGACCAGGTCGAGCATTTGGCGGTAGAAAAACGTGAGCAGGAGCGTGCGGATGTGAGAACCGTCGACGTCGGCGTCGGTCATGATGACGATTTTGTTGTAGCGGCGCTTGGCCAGGTCGACTTCTTCGCCAATGCCGATGCCGATGGCGGCGATCATACTGCGAACTTCCTCGTTGGCCAGGACTTTATCTTCCCGCGATTTGTAAGCGTTGATGATTTTGCCGCGCAGCGGCAGGATGGCCTGATATTCGCGCAAGCGGCCTCCTTCCGCGCTGCCGCCGGCGGAATCGCCCTCGACCAGGTAGAGTTCGCAGCGGGCGACGTCGCGGCTGGTGCAATCGCGCAGCTTGCCGGGCAAGCCACCGCCGGCCAGCGCGCCCTTGCGTTCGCGCAACAGGGCTTTGGCCTTGCGGGCGGCTTCGCGAGCCTCGGCCGCCAAAATGCCTTTGCTGACGATGACCTTGGCGATTTTGGGGTTTTCTTCCAGGTATTTGCCAAGCCCGTCGCCGACGACGGAGTTAACGATGCCTTCCACCTCGCCGTTGCCGAGCTTGGTTTTGGTTTGGCCTTCGAACTGCGGATGCGGCACGCGCATGGAGATGATGGCGGTAAGGCCCTCGCGGACATCTTCGCCGGTGGGGATTAAATCTTTCAGCAGGTCTTCTTTCTTGCCGTATTGATTCAGGGTGCGGGTCAGCGCGGTGCGGAAGCCGGAAACGTGGGTGCCGCCTTCGATGGTGTTGATGTTGTTGACGTAGGAATGGACGTTTTCGGTGTACTCGCCGCAATACTGCAGCGCGATTTCGTAGCCTACGCCGTCTTGCTCGCCGCTGATGTAAACGACGTCGTTATGCAGCGGCTCGCTGGAACGGTTGAGGTGTTCGACGAATTCGACAATGCCGCGCTCGTAATGGAATTCGTCGTGCTGGGCGGTTTGCTCGTCCTTGAGAAAAATTCGCACGCCGCGGTTCAGGAAGGCGAGTTCTTGCAGGCGGCGGTAAAGAATGTCGTAGGAAAACTTGGTGGTTTGAAAAATTTGGGCGTCGGATTTGAACGTGGTTTTAGTGCCGGTTTTGGTTGTGGCGCCGACGCGCTTGACCGGGCCTTGCGGCACGCCCCGTTCGTACTCCTGCTGCCAGACGTGGCCGTCGCGGGAGACTTCGACTTCGCACCACTCGGAGAGGAAGTTTACGACGGTGACGCCCACGCCGTGCAAGCCGCCGGAGGTTTGATAAGCTCCTTTTTTGAATTTGCCGCCGAACTTGAGGACCGTCATGACGCCTTCCAGCGTGGAGACGTCGCGTCCCATTTCCTGGCTGAGCTGTTCGTGCGTTTCGACGGGAATGCCGCGGCCGTCGTCTTCCACCGCCACCGAGCCGTCGTTGTTAATGGTGACCCGCACATTGTGGGCAAAGCCGGCCATAGCCTCGTCGATGGAGTTATCGACCACTTCGTACACCAGGTGGTGCAGTCCGCGAGTGGTGTTGTCGCCGATGTACATGCCGAAACGTTCGCGCACGTGCTGGAGATCGGACAAGTGCTCCAGGTCTTCGGCGGTGTATTTTTCGGTGGCGGCGGCCGCTCGAGCGACGGCGGCATCAACGGTTTTGGAAGTTTCGTCAGGCATTGTTGAAGTCGAACTTTCTGATGTTAATTCACCGCGGAGACACCGAGGCACGGAGAAGGCAAAAGCAGGATTTGAAGGCAGATGCAATCGGTCCGCTGAATTTCCCGATCATAAATCCAAAATTTTACCTCGATGTTCTCTCGTGTCTGTGCGCCTGGGCGGATTGATGATTAACGAACGCTCCCTACGCGAAAACGGATTTTGATGATTTTTGTTTCCGGCGAAAGTTGCCGTAGCCGACCGATCAGCTCGTCCTCTCGAAAGCCCAACTCTTGGGCCAATAAGTTATTGGATACGATCACCTCCAACGTGCCGCGCCGCACGATGCCGGCCCTGGTGACGGCGGCAAATTGCCCGCCGGCAGCCTCGCGCCACGCTGCTTCCAGCGCCGCCGTCGACTGCTCCCGAGCATAGCCGCGTCGGGCAATCAACTGCGCCAACACGTCGCCAATTTGCTTGGGCTGAGCCATGCGGTGCGTTACCGATCGCGCGCCAGCGGCATGATGACGTAACCGTAGCCATCGCTGGTGGTGCACACGGCCGCGCTGTCGGAATCCTTCAACTCCAGGGTGAATGTTTTTTCCGGATCGAGCACGCGGAGGAAATCGGTCACAAAGCGCGGATCCAGCGTGATGGAAATTTTCGGTCCGTTGTAGGCGATGGGCAATTCGACGCGGGATTGCCCTACGTCGGCGGCACGGCCGGCCAGGACCAACAAACCGTTTTCGAAGCAAAAATCAATGCCGCGGCTTTCCTCACTGGTGGCGATGGCCGCCTGGCGAACTGCCGCGTAAAACGGGCCCACGGCCAATTCGGTTTTTACGACATCGCTGCGGCGTGGAAAGACATCGCGCCATTTGGGAAAACGCCCTTCCACCAACCGCGAATAAATTGTGAAGCGCGGACTGCGGACTAAAATATCGTTTGCGCGGGCCGAAATTTGCACTTCGCCATCACCATCGACGATGGCCCGCTCCAGCAAATTCATAGCCCGGGTGGGCACGATGGTGGTTTGGTTGGCGGTTTGATGGCCGTTTACCGCGTGTGCCGGCCCTTCCATTTTAGCCAGCCGGCGGCCATCGGTGCCGACGGCGATGATTTTGTCTCCCTCCATTTCCAACAGCACGCCGCCCAGCGCGTAGCGGCTGCTTTCGTTGTCGGTAGCGAAAACCGTGCGTCGCACCATTTCTCGAAACAACCGCGCCGCCAATTCGTGAAATTTTTCCTCCTTAAAGGAGGTGACATTGGGAAACTCGTCGGGATTTTCGCCCGGCAATTTCCATTCACTCCGGTCGCCGCGAACTAAGGTGCCTTGCGGATCGCTTTCCAAGTGCAGTTTTTCATCCGTGCATTCACGCAAAATTGGGCCAAAGCGAGCTATGGGCAACACTGTGCTGCCGGGTGTATCCACAGTGACTCCCGGCACGCTGATACGAATGCCCACTTCCAGGTCTGTGGCCATGATGGTCGCAGCATCGCCGGCAACTTCCAGCTTTATATTTTGCAATATGGGCTTAGGACTGCGGGCTGGGGCCACGCTAGCCGCTGTTTGGAACGCAGCGTGAAGTTTTTCCCGTTCAAAGCTGATTTTCATACTCGTGCCGCCTGTAACTTTGTACTTCTAGGGATTCGACTTTATGGAGTGAGTTGAACCATGTGTTTTATCAGTTTAAGGATTCTTTTCAATCAGTAGAACTAGTAGGTAGATAAACGAGAGTGTTGATACGCGTGTGCAATTGGAAGACAGTTGGTTGTGGTGATCGAAGGAAACCGCGAATCAGGCGTCATCTCGACGATGTTGAAAGCATGTAGATTTTGTGTTGGTCGAATGTTGTATCGACCAAAGGTTCTAAACAAAAATTTATCGCGAAGGTTTTGGAGGTCGATGACGCACGATGTCATCTTTACCGTCGACAACTATCCAACCAATTATCCCCAATTGTTCAAAACCAAAATCAGATTATGACGCACGTTTGGTCAGCACTTGCTGTAAATGATCGACCGCGTTGTTTAATTCGGAATCAGAAGACAAGCGGCTTTGCAATTGACGGAAGCTATGCAACACCGTGGTGTGGTCGCGACCGCCAAAGTGCTTGCCCAAGGTCTTCAAGCTGGCGCCGCAGAGTGTACGTCCCAGATAAATGGCCATTCCTCGAGCAAAAACGACTTGTCGACGCCGCGAAGGGCTGCTCATTGCCGCCGGCTTCAGACCGTAAAACTTTGCCACCGCTGTCGTAACTTGCTCCAGGCTGGGGCGCAGCAGGAGACGATGGTGCGAGAGATATCGGCGTATATCCGGCGATTCAATCGTCAAAGGATCATTCAAACGATCACGGTCCGACGAGTCGGCGTTTACGACCCCCCCTTTATTTGTGACGCGCTTCGAACGAGCTTCCATCTCTATTTTTGCAAGGTGACCGCGCAGCTCGGTTGCGGTTACATTGAATTGCTCCGCCAACAGTTTTGCGGCCTCCGGGGATAATGCAATGCCGCGAGCTACCGCAAAACGCTCCAAAATTCGCTGTCGCGCGGCAATTCCGGGGGGCGAAATCTTTACCACCAATCCGCTGCTCAAGCGACTGCGAAGCGGAGGGGGCAAATCCGCCATTTCTTGCGGCGTCCGGCGAGCGGTAATTATCACCGAGGCCTCGCGGGCTTCCAAAGCATCCAGCGTATGCTGAAATTCCTGCAAAGCCGCAGGACGCCCCAGCATTTGCGGAAAGTCGTCCAACACCAACATGCCGGCAGCGCGGAAGCGGTTGCGAAAATCCGAGGCCGCGTCTTTTTCCACGGCAGTGGCCAATTCACGGGCAAAATCAGCTCCGCGGGTATACACCGCATCGTTGCGCGATTGGACCAGGCTATGCGCCAAGTGCGATTTTCCTGCGCCCGACGGCCCGCACAACACCAGCGGGCTATAATGCCGTTCGCGCTTGCACAACCAGCCGACGACAGACGCGGCCAGGTGGTTTTCCGGCCCGACAATAAATTCGGGGTTGTTTGGCGGGGCCTGCTTGGAGACATTTTGGGCCATGCTGCGTCCCGTGCCAGCAGGAAACGAAATGGCGAAAACTTCGTGTTCCACCGTGGCTCCGTCCATTCCTGAAAAGATGATTACCAGCGTGCAAACGGCCAAGAATTGACAACAAAAAAACGCTCAAATTCGCATCCCGAATTCTATCAAATTTGCAGCCCCTTAGGTATCCACAGCGAATAGATTTTTGGCCGCCAAGAAAACCGCTATTTCCCGAGAAAAACCAGGTTTTTTGCGCTCCTGGGCCCAGCGGCCACAGGCAGGACAGATTCCGCCGTTCTAGACGCTTGAAAATGTGTTTAACGGCGGCCTTTCAACACTGCTTCAATGCGTTGCAAAGCATCGTCAATTTCGTCCGCTGTGGTCGTGGCGCCCAGGCTGAAGCGGAGGCTGGAGTCGACTACATCGCAAGGCAAGTGCATTGCCAGAAGGGTCGGCGACGGTTCGCTGGAACCACTGGCGCAGGCTGAACCGGTCGAGCAGCACACGCCCGCCATATCCAGCGCCATGAACAGGGCCTGCCGATCGTACCCGATGAAGGCCACATTCGAGGTGTGCGGCAGCCGCTGCGCGTTTTGCCCGTTGACGATGGTCTGCGGATAAATTGCATGTAGACCGGCCTCAAATCGATCGCGCAAAGCGGCCAGTCGATGCGGACGATGATCGTGGTCCTGCTGCCAGGCCCGGAGCGCGGCGAGAAATCCCAGGGCCAGCGACACCGATTCGGTGCCGGGGCGCAACCCAAGTTGTTGCGACGCGCCATGCAAGATCGGCAGCAGATTGATTCCCTGCCGCACCAGTAGCGCGCCGGTGCCGCGCGGGCCACCGAACTTGTGCGGAGCGACCGACATGGCTGCCACACCGAGTTTACGGAAATCGACCGGTATTTTTCCGACGGCCTGCACGGCATCGGTATGGACGGGCACAGCGGTCCGGGTGAGCCGCGAACAGTGGCGGACAATTTCGGCAATTGGTTGCAGCACGCCGGTTTCGTTATTGGCCAGCATCACGCTAACCAACCGTGGCGGTCCCAGCGGCGAAGCAGCAGTCAGCAATTCGTCCAAATGCTCCAGTTGAACCACCCCGTCACGGCTGACCGCCAACCGATCGATCTGCCAACCGCGCTGCGATAAAAAGTTGGCCGCGGCGGTAACGCTGGAGTGTTCGATGCTGGAAATGATGATTCGGCCTGGGGGATGATTGTGGGAAAATAAATCGACGCCAGCCTGTGCAAACGATGTTAAACCCAAGACGGCCAAATTGTTGGCCTCGGTCCCGCCGCTGGTGAAAATCAATCGGTCGGCAGTGCGATCGGTTAGATTGGCCCCCAGTAGCCGCGCGATTTCTTCCCGTGCGTCTTCCAACGCACCGTGTGCGCGGCGTCCGGCGGAGTGCTGGCTGGCTGGGTTGGCGTAGCCTGCGGCATTTGCTTCAGCCAGTGCGGCGGCAGTCTCCGGCAAAAGCGGTGAGGTCGAATTGAAATCGAGATAAATCGGGCGCATGTGCTGTCAAAGGGCAAAAGATGCGATGGTGCAAATTATACGAAAACTTCGAATCGAAAGTCATTCCGCCCCGGCGATTGGCATTGTGTGGTTGAGAACCATCATTTATGATCCGCCGCCCCGTTGGATCCACCCAGAACGTGCTGCCCAGGCACGTCGCCATTGACGGGGAAAGTTTTGGAGGGAGCCGTTCGGCCGATGCAGTCATCGACCGCCATAGCGTTTCGGGCATTGCTCATGCTGATCGTGCTGATCAGCGTGCCGTTGTTTGCCATATTCGGCAAAAATTTGCCCGATGTAGTCAAAGGCCTGCTCGAAGGTCGTGGATTGATATTGGGCCCGGCGCCGGAAGCCACGACGAATTCGCCCACACCCACATCACTGCCAGTGGCGAACAATCCATTTGGCCAGCCCACTTCGTACCGTGCGGCGGCCGAGTCCGGTTCTTCGATTTCTACGGTGTCCACTCCCGCCACGCCCGCTGTTCCCAATGCCGGTGCGCCTGGCAGCTTAGTTTCAGCAAGCAACACGTTTCCACCTGGTAATACAGGGCCTGACAACGCCGGTCCGGCCAACGGGAAAACACCCGCGGTGCTGGGCGGAGATCGATTGATATCCCCACAAGCTGGCATCGCCGCCGTTCCTGGTGGTAATTTTCCATTGGGAACCCTTGCGCCAAGCAGCGCTGTGCCGAGCGCCATGCCTGCTGCATCGACCGTCGCAGGTTTGAGTGAGCCGAAGGATTGGCATATTCCTGCGCCGACATCTACTGCGCAGCCAGCAAGTTTTCAATCGCCGCCCGAAGCAACGGCGATGACCCCGTCAGATTTTTCATCCCGCGATTCGTTAAGTGCTGGTTCTCCAAGCGAATCGCCCTATAGTCCCAAAAACGCTTCTGGCTGCGGGGCAAGTGCGAACCCCGCGGCCAGCACCAGCGACGAAAAATTTCGCCAGGCAGAAACTCGCTTGCGCGAATTGGGGGCCACTCACTACATGTTGGAAACGTGGGGACCGGACAATAACCGCTACCACTTCGTGTGCAAAATGGCCGTCGGCGACAATGCGGAGGTGAGCCGAGTTTTTCAAGCCTTCGGCGACGATCCGTGGCAAGCCATGGGCACCGTCTTGCGGCAGGTGGAAGAGTGGCGTGCTCGACCGCAGCCGCAGTAATACGCGGTCGCCGAGCCCGTGTGCAGTTGCAATGCCCCCGCGCATTTGCTTTCTTGCGCGTTATTCTTTGCGCGCGACTTGGTTGCCATTGCTCGCGGAGCTTGCATATCCGAAAATCGGGTTGGGGCGCAGCACATTATTGACAGGTTATTCACATCGCATGTCTTGGCAACACTGGCACATCCAGGCCGCTCATCGGCTTAGCGGAAGGATTAAGCAGAAACGATTGTCTGGCTGGCCGACGGTGTCGAGTCGAGGATTTGTTCGGCTGTGGCAGTTCCGAAATGCGGGCGAATTCACTGTTTTGCCCCCCCCACAGCAAGGTTCATTAGGGCGTGAACCGCGGCTGGCCCGGGTCGAAGCGGTTCTTTTTCTTGCCCGGGAGCCCTTATCCAGCCGAAAAATAGCACAATTAGCCAACTTGGCGGACGGCAATGTAGCGCGTACATTAGTCCGCCGGCTGCGAAGGTTGTACGATGCCAGTTTCACCGCCTTCCAGGTGGAGGAAGTGGCCGGCGGATACCAATTATTCACCCGACCCAGGTTAGCTCCCTGGTTGCGGCGATTATTGCAAACATCGGTGGAAACTCGGCTTTCCGCCCCGGCCCTGGAAACCCTGGCGGTGGTGGCGTATCGGCAGCCGGTTTTGCGGGTGGAAATTGAAGCCGTTCGCGGGGTCCATTGCGACGAAATCCTGCGACAACTCCTGGAGCGTGATTTGGTACGAATTGTGGGTCGGGCGGAGGACTTGGGCCGCCCCTTGTTATATGGTACGACAAAGCGTTTCTTAGAGTTATTTGGATTGCGGCATGTGGAGGAATTGCCATGGGCCGCAGAGTTCAAAGCGGCCGTGGAGAAATCGAATCGACAGGTCGATATTTCCACGAACGACGGCATCGACTGTAACCCCGGTATCGGCCGGGGAGATCATAAATCAACCATCGATCCAACCCTGGAGGAAAAATCTGTGACGACGAGTATTCGCCCCGCGAACATCCCCGCCGATATCATCGAGGAGCCTCTTGAGGCAGTTTCTTGGGCCGCGCGCCGGCGATCTGGTAACGAACCGATCTCGGCGGCCAAAGATGAAAACGAAGAAGAGGACGAAGACATCGACGACGAGGAAGAAGACGAAGACGACGACGAAGATTGGGAAGACGAAGAAGACGACGAAGAAGCTGAAGATGATTTCGTCGATGAAGAGTGGGAAGAAGTCGATGACGACGAGGAAGACGATGACGAAGAAGACGACGATGAAGAATGGGAAGACGATGACGAAGACGACGACGATTGGGAAGAGGACGACGACGACGACGATGATGAAGAGTGGGAAGAGGAAGAGAAGTAACAACCGCGTCGGTTCTGAGCGCCGGTCAATCTACGAAGCGCGTTTCATTCCTCGAGACGAAACAATCGCTTGAGTGCATCCAACAGGCCGTGGGGGCTTCCCGTGCGCGATTCGTCGCGCAGTGATTCCAGGGGGGGATGCAACAGCTTATTCACGTAGCGCTCGAAGGTTTGGCTTATTTCCTGGCGCGAATGCTCGTCCAGCTCCGGCAGTTTATTAAATAAGCGGCGCAGTTCATCGTCGCGCACCTGGTGCCAGCCCTGGCGGAGTTGCCGAATGATCGGGCCTGTGGCACGATGATACAGCTCTTGCATGAATCCGTGGGTTTCTTCCTCGACAATGCTAAGCGCCAGCGGCAATTCTTGATCGCGGGCGGCCCGATTTTGCCGACAGACTTCTTTCAAATCGTCCAAAGAATTGAGGTAAACTCCCAAGCGATTGCCGATTGCGGGCTCAAAATCGCGCGGCACCGCCAAATCCAGGATCAGTAACGGCCTCTGAAATCGCTGCGGTTCAATCCGGCGAAAGTGTTCCAGCGTAATAATGGGTTGCATGGCCCCAGTGGCACTGACCACTAAATCGGCGGCTGTCAGTTTTGCGGACAGTTCGTTCCACGGCGCGGTGTGACCGTGGTATTTGGCGGCCAACTGGGCGGCGGCCGCTTCGTGCCGGTTGATCACGGTGATGTGCCGCACGCCTTCCTCGCGCAAATATACCAGCACTTCCTCCGCCGTTTCCCCCGCGCCGATCACCAACACTTGCTTGTCTTCA
>DATJYL010000209.1 GCA_035499655.1 Pirellulales bacterium | reverse complement strand
GTGCAGGGCGCCCATCGTGGGAACCAGCCCGACGCGCTTGCCGGCCTGCTTTTGAGCGCGAACCAGCTGCTGGGTTTCGCGCACGGTGGCGGCGATGAGCGGTGAATTCGAAATGGCACTCGCGTTGGGCATGAATAAAATGTGTTTAGCTCATGGCTTGAATTGCCGCTGCAAGCTCGCGAACGGCTGCAGCCTGCTCAACGCTTTCCAACCATAGCACCGGCCCAATACCGGGCCGGGCCGCTCGCTGCCGGCGCGATTCGTTCAGTCGATGCCACAACGCCACGGCCACGCTTCTGGGCGGCGCCTGTTCCGAATTCTGCATTTCGTGAAATTGTCGCGCAGAGGCTTCGTACACAACCAACAGTTTTGGCGGAACGACCGACGGGGCCAGCGTCTGCCACGGCTCCTCCATGCCGCCGGGCCACAGCACGTCGCCAATGGCCAATAAATCTTCCATCCAAAACGGGCTGATCGCGCCGATGTTGCCGTCGGCGGTCCAACTTTTTCGCGCCAGCAACGCGGCCTGCTCGCGGAGGAATTCTATCGTTTGCCGTAGCCCCAGGCTAGGCGAACCAACGGGGGCGGAAGCCTCGATTTCCTGGGAAAACTGCAGCAACTTCCATCCGGTGCTTTCCGCGACGGCGTGCGCCAACCAGTGCGTGGCCTGGTGCAGCGAACCGCTGATGGCGACGTACGGCGGGGCTGCAAGTACATGGTGGAGCAATTGAGCCACGGTCCAGCCGATGGTGGGATGCCGCATTTCAGGGGCAACTTCTGCCGCGGGCTGCAGCACAAAGCGACGGAAGGCCATGCGCGGATGCGGCAATGCCAAACCGGGCGCGCGTTGCACAACATTGTCGTACAGCAGTAAATCGAGATCGATCGTTCGCGCTGCCCACGGTTCACGGCGCACGCGGCCCAACGAAAGTTCAATTTCCTGCATCCGCGACCAGATTGCCTCCGGAGAAAGTGATGTTTCCACGAGGGCCGCCCCATTGAGAAAGCTTGGCTGGCCGGACGGCCCGCCAATCGCCACCGTGATGTGCCAAGCGCTCGCGCGGACCATCGACACGCCGTTCGTGCCACGGAGCAGTTCCACCGAACGTTCGAGCAACGCGGCCCGGTCACCAAGATTAGAACCCAAACCAATTAGGGCCGCAGGCATAGTGCAAAAAAAATGACTGGGGGGACATCCGGGCCCCGACCTAAGGTCGTCGACGGTCGATCCTTCGGTTGGCCGCCCCCAATTTCTAGGAGAACGAACGCCGTGTGTGGGTCGGCCGGACGATCAAAAATCGCTGCGAGTTGGCAAACGGCCGTTGCCACGAAAACGATCGCCGGGCAATCGCCTTGGCAACTACGCCATGCAACGGCCGCGACGCCGCCGTAAGAAAACCGGTCGCGGACATTGCCCATATCGATCCAATTCGGTCTAAAAGCCCGGCATGATTGTCGGAATATCACAACGGACAACAAGCCGGTCCGTTTCGACGCGCTGATTGCACACAGATCAGACCCCACGCGAGCCTATTTTGTGGACGCCGCCGATTTTGTCAAGCAACCAGCGCCAGAAGTTTTTTCCGCCGGCATTGCAGCCGAGAATTTTGACGAAACGGAAGGCGTTTCCACTGATTGGGGCGGCGAAGGAGCGGGGTACGAAACGTTGATGTTGCACGGCGAAGCCACTTGACCTACGCAACCCGATGTCGAAGGGGCGACACTTTCATGCGGCTGCGGGTCGCCACAGGAGACGGACATCAATATCAGGGATAACACAGCTGCGTGCATTTTTTGGAATGAAGTTTCAGCGGCAATCCGGAAATTTACGACCGACTGTTTTGCGTATCGGTCGAACCACAAGCCAGGTCCAGTGTTATCGGCAGTTGCAATCGTGCAGATTGAATCGTTTTGTTTTGACAAGTTTCCGCACAAGGAAATCTGCAGACATCAGCCAGTTTGCACGATATTGCTGGCAGTGCTGGCGCTGGACTTGGCGTAATCGCTGTCTTAGAATAGGCCACTGCCAACCAGCATTTTCGCACACGCCAGATTTCCCCAAAGCTGCTCCAAACCCTTGCTCCTTTGGAAGCGCGGAGGGTGCAGGGTGCCAATGCTGGGCCGGCTGCAAGTTAGAATGACGGGGCGGTAGCTCAGTTGGGAGAGCGTCGCGTTCGCAATGCGAAGGTCGAGGGTTCAACTCCCTTCCGCTCCACTTGTACGTCCGTACGCTGTCGCGTCCCGTTGCATTTTTCGGAAACAGCGGGACGCGGCAGTTTCGTATGCGAATTATTGCCAGTCAAATCGGCCTCAAACTGCACCGGATTCTGCTGCACGGTTTTTCTTTATGCTCGCTGGTGCTCCAGCAGTTACCGAGTTCAAATCCAGTTGCCAGTGGCTGCTGCCGAGGCATTGAATCACTTGCTCGACAAGTGCTCGAAGGAAATTCCCGCTATGCAGCATGGCAAGGGGGCGGCATTCAACCTTTGCACTTCGCTCCATTGGTCTCCAGTTTTTCGTACAGTACAACGACTATCAGCCCCTATTTACCCAGAGATGGCCTGCAAGCGAGGGAACCTACTGAGCGCAAGAAAAAACCCGCTTGGCAACGGTGTGTGGCTGCGCCAAGCGGGTGAATGGGAGTTTGTTATTTGTGCGCTTGCGAAAGTAAATCGATCATGCGCTCGAACTGCCTCGTATTCTTCTTGGAATTCCTATAGATCACTCCAACACAACTCCATAGGCCAAAAAGTGAAACGGATACCCAAATGGTAAACAAGCTGTAGGATCCAGGCATTTTATTTTCTCCTTATGAAAATTGGTTCTGACCTTAAGATTCGCCGCTACACTGCTAAGCGAAAAAAACCGTGGGGGAACCATTACGAACGCTCCGACTTTTGCTTGTTTCTCATCGCCATTAGCCGGAAGGCGGCTAGCATCGAAAAAAAAGAAATCACAGCCCATCGGATGTTACTTGAAATGAGAATCGGCACGCCAAATATGGATAATAGTCCCAGTAAAGCTACAACAATCACCAACACGAGCGCAAGCACAATACGATTCTTCAAAGTTAAACGTTGCATAATTCGCACCTACTTGAAATTTTTGTAAGTCACTCCCCGCTCATTCGGAATGAGGAGTAATTAAGATCACTCCTCTGTGAGCGTAGACGGCGCGCAATTGTTACAGCAATGAAGTGACAGTAAGACAAATCCTCGCCCCTGTGGCCAGGCGCTATAGATTGGTAATTGCCGAAGCGGTGACAGAAGAAAAGCGGAAGAGGCAATTGGGAACATTGAGAAAGCCCGATTGCGCATAGAAAAACCCGCTTGGCGGCAGTGCGTACATGGCCACCAAACGGGTCCGGAGTTGAATTCAACTGTAGGTCACAAGCGGGAATGTTCGCGTTCAAAATATCAACCAACCCCGCCGGCGCACTCCGGTGTGTTGCCGTAACACGACGGCGGGGTTTTCCATTTACCCATCATTAACTGAACTGCGCTCGAATTTACGCACTACCCTTCTGTCGTTCATTATCGTCACAAGAACACCAACAAGAAGGCAATCGACAATACTAAGCACGCCGATTTGCTCGCCTAACAGCCGGTCAATAACCAGGCAGCCTGCGGCGAAGACAATAAAATACAACAATGCGTAACCGATTCGGTACTGAACGGATAACTCTTTCATTTCGGGAAACTCCTTAAAAAAGTGGTTAGATCGAATCAACTCCTTTCGTTAGCGGGAGCGGAATGAAAATGTTACAGCGGGTGGCATAAAACACTCGCTTTGAATAATTGACTACCTGCTGAGATAGCTACAAGCGTTACGGGTTTGTCCGAAGCCGGGCTCAAAACGTCAAGCTGTCACCCGTTGCCCCATTGCCGCCCAAAGCCGCTTTCTAAGGGGCGATTTAGTGCCTACAGCGGCACAGGACCATCGGCGAAATTTGGCGTGTAACATGCGCCCCATTTCAACGCTTATAGGTCAGAGCTTTATTGCCAATGGTATTTCACCAGCGGCTGATCGAAAAAACAACCTTAAACATTTTCGGAGTGACCATGATTACCACGTTAAAAACCATTGTTTTGTTTCTGGGCATAGCGATTTGTGCATACGCTGAAGAAGCGCATGCGGCCATGATTGCAAAGGGGACCGCTACAGCGTTGCCAACCGTCAAGCCTGGCGGAACCGCGAAACCGTGGCCTCATGAAGGCAGCGACCTGAAGCCCGATCCGCGCATCGTCTGGGGCAAGCTCGACAACGGTTTGCGTTATGTCATCCTGCCGACACAAGCGGCTCCGACCCGCGCCAGCTTGCGGCTGTATATGGATGTCGGTTCGTTGATGGAAACGGACGACGAGCGCGGGCTGGCCCATTTTCTGGAACACCTGGCGTTCTGCGGAACCAAACACTTTCCAGCAGGAGAAGTCTTTGAACACTTTCAGCGTCTGGGCATGCAATCGGGCGCCGACACCAATGCCTTTACAACTTTTGACCGAACAGTCTACCACCTTGAATTGCCCAGAGCCAACGAAGAACTATTGGACGACGGGTTTACAATGTTCCGGGATTTTCTCGACGGCATGTTATTCGATCAAAAACAAATCGATCGTGAACGCGGCGTCGTCCTCAGCGAAATTGTTTACCGCGATTCCGCAGAATATCGAGCGAACATGGAAAGTACCCAATTTGAATTGCCCGAGGCCTTGTTCTCACGGCGTTGGCCGACGGGGGATCCCGCCAGCGTCCGAGCAATAAATCGGCAACAACTCGTCGATTTTTATCAAACCTGGTATACGCCGGGTCGGGCAACGGTGGTGGCGGTAGGTGATTTCGACGTGAAGCTCGTTCAGCGCTTGATCCAGCAGCGCTTTCAAGATGCAAAAGCAATCCGTGGCGAACACGCTGATCCCGCGATGGGGAAAGCCGCACTCGGTCAGGGTGAACTGGCGAAGTTGCGCACCGATGCCGATCTGCAAACTGTTGCCGTCCAGCTCTGCTCGGCAAAACCTGCTCCAACTTCGGGCGATTCGGTTGCGGCCGAGCGGCACGAACATGCGATCGGCATGGCTTTGGCCATCCTCAACAGTCGATTGAATAAAATCGCCGCAATGGAGAATAGTTCTGTACTGTCGGCCAACATAAGTTCCGACGTGCTGTGCCATCTGTCTGAAATCACAAGTCTAACGGCAACTTGCCAACCGACTAAAGTAAACGCAGCAATTGGCATGCTGGAACAGGAAATGCGTCGCGCACTGTTGTACGGATTTACCGACGCCGAATTCGCTGGGATGAAAACTACCATTTCTAGCATAATGCAATCCTTAGCCGATCGTGCCGAAACGCAACCACCGAACAAACTGGCTGATGAAATTGTTTCCTCGCTCGTGGATAAAACAGTTGAAATAAGTCCGTCCGACAAATTGGCTATGGTGAATCGCTTTATGCCCGAGGTCACCAAGGAGGAGTGCCTAGCCGCTTTGGCAAATAATTGGGATTCCGCTAACCTGCGGATTTGGGTGCAAGGCAATGTGAAGTTGGAAGGCGATGCATCCCAGCAAATTTTGTCGGCCTACCATGCCAGTCAACAAGTAAAAGTTAGCAAGCCGGTGGATGAATCGGCCGGAACCTTTGCCTACACCGACTTTGGCAAACCAGGCGTTATCGTTAAGCGAAACGATCAGCGTGATCTGGGTGTAGTGGAAGCCGTCTTCGCCAACAATGTTCACGTGAATATCAAGCGAACAGCATTCGAGAAGAACGTCGTCCGTGTGCTAATTCGTTTTGGCGGCGGTAAGTTGGAACTTCCGTCGGACAAACCGGGATTGCTGTTATTGGCCAATTGCGCGTTCTTTACCGGCGGGTTGCAAGCCCATAGCATTACCGATCTCGCGCAACTGACCGGCGATAAGAAATTGTGCGCAAGATTTAATGTGGGTGACGATGCCTTCGACATTGGCGGCGCGTGCGAGCCCGAAACCATTGACACGCAACTGCAACTTTGCACGGCATATTTAACCGCCCCCGGTTTTCGGCAAGAAGGCCTCACCAATTATCAGCATACAGTGGATGCTATTTTTTCCAACGTCGAACACACGGCCGAAGGAGCAGTCGCTACCCAAGGCGACCGGCTTCTGCATGGTGGCGATCCGCGTTTCGGCCTTGACTCGCGCGAAAAACTCCAGCAGCTTACGCTTGACGATCTGAAGGCCTGGTTAAGCAGGCCCCTGGAAAAAGGTTATCTGGAAGTGTCGCTGGTCGGCGATATCGATCCCGACACGGCGCTGAGCGCAGTGGCCAAGACGTTGGGAGCGCTCCCCGCTCGAGATGCGGTGAAACCCGATTTTGCCAAGCAGCGCATCGTAAAATACCCAAGCACACTTAAGACCAAAGAAATTCAGTTTGCTTCGGAAGCCACCCGTGCCATGAGCGTTGTCTGCTGGCCGACGGCCGGTTTCAGGGATTTGCCACTTTCGCACCGCATCGATGTACTGGCCGCCATTTTGAAAGATCGCCTATGGAACAAAGTACGCAAAGAATTAGGCGCTACCTACACGCCGGCGGTGACTAACAGCGGAAGCGAGGTCTTTCCCGATTTCGGATTCTTGGAAGCTGATTTGGTTGTCGAAGCCCCGCAATTGCCTCGAATTGGTCAGCTCGTCGCTAACATCGCCGACGAACTGGCAACCGGTTCCATCAGCGATGACGAATTCAATCGCGCATTAAAGCCGATTGTTTCCGGAATCGAGGAACAGGTAAACAATAACAGTTACTGGCTGTCGGTAATTAGCGACTGCCAAGAAAATCCAGCAGCGCTCGATATTGTCCGCAAATCGGCTGGCGACTATCGTTCGATCACGAAGTTGGAAATCGAAAGCGTTGCCAAGCAATATTTAACAACCAACAAAGCAACCATCATCAGCGTGGGGCCCACCGCGCCGTCGTCGAATATCAAGCCAATTGAATCTACGACTCCGATTGCCCCGTAACTGCATAGCTAGGGAGATCGCTCCATCGAATCCACCTTGGTGCGATCTTCCTTACGAGCGGTGAATTGCAGAATTGACATTAAAGTAGAGAAAGCCAATGATGGTGATCACGAATCGCACTTACAGCGGGCAATGACTCTAGTAATTAGTTGTTGTCGTAAGACTTGAAGCTCATCAACTTTGCTTCGATTTTGGCGACAGGTAAATTGCAATGATTTGCATCCCGAATTGCAGACTGTCGGCACCACGTTAAGGATGACAGTTTTAGCTGGCAGGACCGACAGTTTCTTTGTGCAACTGGAAATGACTTGGGCCTGCTTCTTCAAGTTGCGAGTATGCTACGGTCTGGCTGCGGCCATTTCGCTTCGCAACCAGGAGAGCCTGATCGGCGCGCTCTATCAAGCGATCGAATGAGTCGTCCGCTTCCATGTATTCGGCGACCCCAACGCTTACAGAGACATGCACTTCCTGACCTGCGATGGACAAAGGTT
>DATJYL010000208.1 GCA_035499655.1 Pirellulales bacterium | reverse complement strand
CCCACAACTCGTCTGGTAATAATTTACCTGCCATGGCCTTCATCCCTCCGTGATTCGACTTGATCCGAAACACAAAAGGACATCATATTGATCCCTACTCAACAACCAACGCAAGATTAGTTTTGTCCGGTGGCTCTAAGTAACAAATGCACTGAAACGTCGTCTATTAAGGTGCCTGAAGTTTTGTTTCTGCAATTTCGTGCGCATTGACTCTCACTGGAAACACATCGCTTATCGTACCCCTCACAGTAAGTCGCGCACCGGATTGATACCTCGGCAAACGTGAATCATAGTCAACTTCTATGGTAGAGGGCTCGCAGAGAGTGCGTTGGTGCGGGGCATCCGGCACAACAAAGATGATTGTAAATCCATTGTAATCGGGATTATTGAAGCCGATTACTTTGACGTGCCACAGGACATCTCGTCCCATTATTTCTTTTGTGAAATTCTTCTCTTTTTGTTTATGTTCTTCTGTTTGCCACACGGGATCATGTGCATCCCAACAATAGAATTGAAATACCTTCAAAAGTAGCTCATCGTCATCGCTCAGTTGTTCTGGATTAAATTTTGATTTCGCAACTAGCTTTTCTGGTCCTGGTGCGACTGTATCTTTAACCACATCTTTCGCAACAGCGTTTTCTTTCGACGCGTTTTCTTTATTGGCTGGTCGAGCAAAAAACAGTGCCAACACTGCAAAAACAGCAACGACTGCTGTTGAGGTGAAAACTATGTATGACCGTTTGGTGTGTTTATCAACCACTGTTCGATTTTCCGTTGAATGATACTGATGATCCTGTTTCACCCTATTTGTGCCTTTGCCCAAGTTTGACTAACTCATTTTTATAGATGCAGAGAAAGTCCTCGGCATAAACGCAGAGCCGGATGTTATCAAGAGGCGGAGATTGCAAGCCTCTGAATTCAGCTGGAATTGCGTTAATTGTCACTTTCCCCTCACTCTGTTCAAGATGCAGATTATCCGCACCAATTTTTGCACCCGCATGAAGGTATACAAATTCCGGAAAGATATTCTTTTTTGCACCAATGCGGACGGCAGTATCGTAAATGGCTAGTTTGCCAAAGCCGCTGAAGTTTTTTGTCTCACGCTCTATAAGCTCTTTCAAATCTGCAAATGTGTGACACGCTCCAATAGCATTCTCCTTCGTTACCAAATACTTTGCGATGCCCTCACAAAACTCTCGCCCAAGTCGGTGTTGGTGTCGATACATCCTCTTCTCGGTATCGGTCGGATCAATTGCAGCAGCAGCAAAATGAATAGCTTTAGCAAGTGATTTGAGGCTTTGAAAAGCTTCGAGCATTTGACGCAACGCACGATGGTGCATCCTATAACATCGCACCAATACCGCTAGACTTGTGGCGTTAGAACCGCAGCAATCATCCGGTCTGCAATCGCCAATATTAGATGCTTGGGTCATAGTAGTATCCGGCGCTTTCTGGCTTTTCATCAGTCAAGACTTTGACATTAACGATAATACTCGCCGGGTGCCACTGCTGGACAAGCCAGCAGTGGCACCCAACACCGTCGGCAACGGAATTCTCACCGCGAAATTTCCGGCGGCGTGTCCCAATCGGAAAGTTGTAATTGAATTTCATCCCACGTCAAACGCACCCGCGGCGCCGCAATCAGCGATTCATCTTCAATATCCCGACCCGCAGGTTGTTGGCATACGCGGTCTGCTTCCTCTTCAAGCACTTCCAGCCAATCGGGCAAGTCCAGACCCGCGCCGCACGGTTCGTCGGCCAAATCGCCGGCTTCTTGCTCCAAGAGGGCGAAGGCGGTGGGTTGCTCGCCGCGGCGGGCTTCTTCTGCCGCAGGTTGCACCAACGCGCGCACACGATCGATGACTAGCGGCCGCACAAACCGTTCTCTCAATCGATCAGCCACGGTCGACAGCCGCATGCCATATTGTGTTTGCAATTTGGCCAGCCGCGTCAGTTGTTGATCGGCGACTTCCGTGGTCCGTTGCGCCATGATTCGTCGCCACAATTCGGCCGGCCCATTTAATCCGCGCCGGATGAGAACCTCGTGGGCCATAATCACCGGGCGTAAATTCCAGTGGATGCGTTCGTAGCCGACTTTCACGCGCAAAAAATCGAGCAGCGTGTACAGCATTTCGCCCCGGTCCGATTGCGTGGTGGTGGCGTTGTAGTCGCGGTACTCAGCGTAGTTTTCCACGATGACTTCGATCACCAGCGACAAATGTTTTTTCGCTTCTGCCCGCGACAGGCCGTGATCTAATTCTTTCACCAAGAGCAACGATTCCTCGGTTTCGTCGGCTTGCACCAAACGCTGCAGCCACGCATCCACGCCTTGGTACAAAATCGCCCGCAAGTTCCCCAATTGAAAAAACTGCTGGGTGAATAAATCGTGGCCGTAGCGCTCGATGAATTTCACCAATTCCTGCCAGGCTTTTTCCGACGCCACACGTTCCAAGGCCGAGAGCCGTAACGTCCGGCTGTGCGAGAGCCATTCGGAAAGCAGCGCCTCGGTCACTTGTTGCAAGCAGTCGATGAGCTGAAGATCGGCGGTGGCATCGGCCGCCGCGGCTGAATCAGCAGTTGGTCGCTGCTCCGTGTTCCATCCCAACGACGATTCCACCAGGCTTTCCACAATTGCCTGATAACCGATTTCGAACAGCCGATCAAACTCGGTAACTGCGCCGGCGCCGGGCGAATGTTCCTTTTCCATCACCCGCGCTACTCGCAATAATTGACACGTCTGGCGCAGCAATCCCAACTGCGGCAAGCGGCGGAGCATTTCTCGAAGGGTTTGTTGGAGCGCGCGAGTAGCGGCGATTTTTCGGGCATCGCCGCCACGAGCCAGCGGTACATAAAGCAACGGCTGACGGGCCACTTCGACCAAAAACGTTCCCCAGGCTGCACGCACGGCCTGGACATTGCCTGCCATGATAGCGGAAATCATGGCGATGGTTTGCGGTCTGGGCGTGAACGCATCAGACTTTTCGTCGCTTGTTTCTTTTTTTGCTACGGGCTGCGCGGCGGTTGCCGGCGAAGCTGTGGCCGGGGCTTTCGAAGCCGATGCTTCTGCTCCGTGCGCTGTCGAGCACACAGCAGCCAGTGAAAATTCTGCTTCGATCGTGGCAGTGAGGGTGGCGATAACTTTTTCCAGCAGCATTTCGCGAGTGAGACGACGCCGGTCGTATTCCAATAGCGCATCGTAGCTGGCGGATGAGATGGTCAGGGGATAACGCTGAATGTCCGCGGTCAGAACAAGCAACTGCTGGCGGTTTTTTTGTGCCCGCGCCAACCATTCCGAGGGAACCGCCAAGGACGCGTGTTTTAATGCAATCGGCTCTTTCTTTCGGCTTTCCAACTTCTGCCCACTGTCCGGCGGCGTCAGCATTCCGCCTGATTCCGTTTGCGCTAATCGCTGATTACTGCCGAGCACCCAGGCCACCAGTTTCCACTGGGCGGCCAGCATAGCCAGAAAAGCCAATCGCGGGGCAAGCCGGCGTAGCTCGCATTCCAGTTCGTCGTTCGAAGTGTCGCCCGCTCCGGGAACCTCCAGCATGTCGGCATCGGTTCCGTCGGCAGTGCTGTCACGGTAAACCATATTTTCGTAGGCGGCGCTGAACAAATCGTCTTCATGTTCCTCGTCTTTCTGCCCAGCGTCATTCTCGTCGAAATCATCTGCGCTGGTGCCGGTTGCGGTTTCCAGAGTGCGCGAGGGCGGATGGCTGCCCGGAAATTCGCCCGATTGCCACTGCGGTACTACCCAGAATTGCTCGGCGTTAGCTTCGAGATGATCGAAAAACTTTAGCGCCAGCGAGCGATCGTTTTGCAATTCCGCGCCAGCCGCAGTCGAGGCTGCCAGCGCAATTTGCAACCACCGCATCGCAAGCGCGTAAAAACTGGGTGCGCCCTCGTCCAGACGGACCGTTTCTGCCTGGCTCAGCCAGTGCATCAGCAGCGCCATGGCGGCCTGCAGATCGGGTTGCGCTAACAGAACTTCAATCACGCGGCTGTACGCCTGCGGAGAATCGAACTGTTCCACATAAGGGAGCCAAAATGCAACTTGGCCAGCGGAATCCCCCGCTTTGTGCCAGGCGGCCAGTGCGTCGGCTACGCGCTGGGAAGCAACAACAGCCTCGCTTCCGAAAATATGCCGCACGCCTTCCACCGCGGTGGTGGCGAATCGATCCCACCAATTCGCCGCTTTTCGAAACGCTCCAGCAATACGCTTTTGCAACGTCATGTCGTCGGCCGTGGCGCCTTCGTGCCACAGCCGGGCGTAAAGAGCGAAAAGTTGCTCGACCAGGTCAAACAGTTCGTCGACGCGCGGATCAGGAATGCTGTTTTCCACCGCCGGAAACAAACTGAATTGTCCACCGAAGCCGAGGATGTTCCACGGGTCAATGACAGCCCCGCATGCGATGGCTCGCTGCAACAAATCTTCCACTTGCGGCAGCACCGCGGCGGCATCCTGCAGACGATCGGCGTCGGCCAGGTGGTGACCTGTCGTCAACAAGCATTGGATTTGGCATGCCATTCGGGCTGATGCGGCAGGCACAATTTGCGATTGCCGCAGGGCGGCTTCCGAAAAACCCAATCGCGAGAAAATGAGCGCCAATCGTACGTGCTGTAATTGCAGGGCGCGGAGTCGGGCCAGTTCCGCGTTCAAATGTTGCCGCGCGCCGGCAAACGGTTGGCGCCGCGCGGCAGCCTCCGCTTCTAATCGCTGTCGATGTTCTCCCTGCAGTTGGGCAAGCAGATGTTGATAGAATTCGTCCCGGTAACGCGCTATCTTTGGCAACAGCGTGGCCAACGAGACGGAAGAATCGTGCGCCTCCGGGCCGTTGCCGGTGGTGCCGGAGGCCATCAGGATGGTGCCGGCCAAAACCGCTCCCGCTTCAAACAAAACTTGTTCGCGCGGCAAATCGTGCGATTGTTGAATCCGGGCCAGCGCGGCGTCCAACGTGCATTGCTGAATCACAAATCGACGGTAACGGCCTTTGTTGTCGATCAAATGCGGATCCCACGTGCCGAAATGATAATTCGGCCGTCGATTCACCGGATGGTTAAAATCGTAAGCCCGGGGATCGAACGCCAGCTCGTCGAGTGCCGCCAGGTCGAAACCGGCGGCGTCCAACAAATCGGGCGGGGTATTTCGCAAAATGGCTAAGGTCTGCTCGATCAGTTCGTGATATTTACCGCCTGAAACGCCGGTCCCGACAATGTAAAGCGGCGCTGGACGTACCCGTTCGTGGGCATACGGTTCGTGCTTGTGCGTTTCCAACACAGGCACGGGACGATAGCCGATGAAATCGTTGAGTCGGTTCAGAGACTGTTCCACAATTGTCTCGGTTTCATTCCACGGTGCGCCGGCGGCCAGAACTACTTCCGCCACGCGGCCAATGAAAAAGGGTTGCCACAATTCGACGTCGGATTGATGAAACAGCAAATCGCGGTGATGACGGCGATAAGCCGGCAGCACTTCGTCAAATATCAACCGCAGCGCCTGCCGTCCCTGCTCGGCATTCCGGAAAGCAGGACTGCCGGCCGCCAGTTCTTTCAGTTTGTGGGCCAATAAATGCTGTGCGACAGCACACACTTTTCCTGGGGGCGTGCCAGCGTTTTGTATCACCTGCCATAACTCGTCGAGCCGCCGCAAAAATGCCGGATCGCTTGCGCCGGAGGAAAAATTCAAGTACCCCACGATTTCCTGCAGGGGTGCTTGATCGGCAATCTCAAACGACGATGACATCCGGTACTTCCTGAAGCGCGTAGTGAGAAACAAAAGCGGGAGAAGCGGCCAGCGGTCAATGCAGCCATATCGAACCTACAGCATCATGCCGCTGCAACATACGGGCTGATTTCAGTTAGGTTGTTGAACTCAGCTTAGGCTGCCGTCCAAAGATGGTCTAGCGGCCCGATTGGGCCAAAAACCCCAAGCCGGCGATTGCTATCGAATTGCCATCGGTGCAATTATGATGAAATGCGTGGTTCGCACGGGCAAAGTTTGGCAACTTTGCTAGTTTGGCGTTGATTAAACCACAGGCTTTTTGGATTTGCCGCAATATTTAAAGATGCGAAGGTGATCATGATCCGCTACTTAGGTTTTGCTCTAGTGATGTGCGGTTTTGCCGCGCAAGGTGCGTCCCATGCGGTCTGGGCACAATCGATGGGCTTTCCATTGATTTCGCAGGAACAGGCGGCGCAAAGTGGGTTCAAGCGCGCTTGGGTAATGCAAGTGCCGCTGGATCGAGCACGTTCCAAAATCACGCATATCAAATTGCAATCCGGCTTGCTGCTGGCGGTTACCAGCGAAAGCATGCTGTATGTCATGGACGCAGAAAGCGGGCAAATTTTGTGGCCGTTCCGCATCGGCATTCGCAGATTCAATGCCCTCTCCGCCAGCGCCAACGAATCATACGTGGCCGTGGCGAATACCGCCCGGCTGTTTGTGTTGGATCGCGCCACCGGAAATGTAGTGCTCGATCGTCAAGTCACCGGTACCCCGGAACGCGGCCCCGCGCTCACGACCGACGAGGTTGTTTTGCCCTTGGTAAACGGCGGGTTGGAAATGTATTCCCTCTCGACGCTTAAAAATGCGAAATTACCGGAAAACGTTTATCCCTCTTATCAACCTTCGGCGGGAAATCTGGTCGGAGAATTGAACACTACTGATTCTGCCCTCGCCTGGGCTGGAAATCTGAACCAGATGTATGTTCAATTGTTTGGCGCCAAGGCTTCGGAATTCCACAAACTTATTTCCGAAGGCATTAGTTCGGGCCCGACTTTGTTTGGATCACAGGTGTATGTGGGCACGGAAGCAGGATACGTGATTGCGTACTACGCTGATATCGAAGAGGAAAATCTAAACGCAGCAAAATCGACGCAGCCTGTTGTTTTCCACCTTTTGGGCGACGAATTATGGAAATTCTCCGCCGGTTCGCCGATTCGGCAGCGGCCCATCGCCACCAACACGGCGGTTTATGTGTTGCCGGAAGATGGCGGCATGTTCGCGCTCCGGCCACAAACCGGCGAAGTCATGTGGTTTGCTCCCGACCCCGTGCAGTTGGTGTCGGTCAGCCCGGAACGGGTGTACGCGCGCGATCAATACGGGCGCGTCGCCATCTTGGACGCCAAGACCGGAGCCCGCATTGATACGTTCAGTTTGCCGCAACCCCTGAAGACGTTGGTGAACGATCAAACGGATCGAGTGGTCCTGTACACCGACGAAGGTTTGATTCAATGCTTGCACGAGACCGGGCTTGAACAACCGTATCTGAATATGGCTCCAAAGGTCGAGGCGCCGAAAAAAGACGCCGCCAAGCCTGCAACCGCTCCGGCCGAAGGCGCCGCTGCTCCTGCCGCGGCCGGCGGCTAGCCTGTCGATTTGCACCCCTCCGCTGCCCGCGTTTGAATCCGCTCTGTTTTTCCCCGGAAATTCTGCTAGCCCTGGCAGCCGCTTGTGCGATAAACTCTTGGAACTTGCCCAGGCAAGGCAACGGGGAGTTGTGGGCGTCACTTGCCCATCGCCAGTTCCACTTTCCAGAGAATAAACTTTGCCAGCAGCACCCGAACCGCCGATTCGCGCTGAATTACGCGTTCATACCCTGTGCCTTTGCTTGCTCACGGTGGTGGCCGTCGGTTTTGCGCTGTGGTGGTTGCAGCCGGTCCTGATTCCGTTTGTGATGGCGGTTTTCCTGGCGGTTGCTTTTATGCCGCTGGTCGATGTGCTCGAAGTCCGCTGCCGCCTGCCGCGCACCATCGCCGTATGTGTCGCCTTGCTGTTGGCCGTGCTGGTGCTCTTGGCGACAGGCGTGCTGGTCTACAACGCCGGAGAACAATTCACCAATGAACAAAATCTCAAACAGTATCAAAACCAATTGGACTCCATGATGAAGGGTTTAGCCGCCTCGCTCCCCTTGGAGCGGTTCGGCATCGAAGAAAGCGACTTCCTCTCCACGATTGGACAGTTCCTGCAAAGCGGAGTCGAGGGCGTGCTGTCGGGTGTGCCCCTGGCTTTGGCGGCCGTGCTTTCCAAAAGTGGCTTAGTGCTGATCTTCCTCTTTTTCCTGCTCATGAGCAGCGTCAAGCGCGATCGCCCAATCGGCGGCGCCTGGGGCGAAATGGAGGGGCGTATTCGCAGTTACATTCTCACCATGACCACGCTCTCCGGCGTGACGGGCATTCTGGTCGGCTTCGTGCTCTGGCTGTTCGGAGTGCAAGCCGCCGCGGTGTTTGGATTGCTGACGTTTCTCTTGAATTTCATTCCGAACGTCGGTTCCTTTATTTCCATTATTCTGCCGATCCCCATTGTCCTTTTGACAGGAAAATTGAGCGGGTTAGAAAAGTTTTTGGCCATCTGCATTCCTGCGGCGATTCAGTTTGTCATCGGGAATTTTTTCCAGCCCAAGCTGATGGGCAGTCACATGCGGTTGCATCCGGTGGCAATCTTGGTGGCCTTGATTTTCTGGGGCATGCTCTGGGGGGTGGTGGGCGCCTTTTTGGCGGTTCCCATTACCTCCATCATCCGCATTGCTTGCGATCGGCACCCGCTCACTCGCCCGGTGGCCAATCTCATGGCCGGCCGCTTGGACGCCTTGCGAGAAGAACCGGTGGTGGTCGCCAGTGATCCCTCTTAACGTCAACCGGCCCGCGCCATCACCCAACCGCGACTGCGGAGCTCCGTTTTCCGGGCCGCGCTGGAAGTCGCAAAATTAGGAAGTTTGCAGCCTGCAGACCCTATGGATGTGGCCGTCGAGCCGCCCTGTAATTCTGGCGAAAACCTCGGCTTTTCTGGAATTCTCCAGCCGTCTTCCTTGCCCAGCCGCTACATGCTTCGCCATCCGCAATCTTGCATTGCCCGAAACGGGCGATTAGGCTCAAGCGAATAGGCTTTACAATCCGCCTTATGGTCGGCACCCAGCGAGTTTGGCATCCCGGCGGTTTCTTCCCGAATGTTTGGCTCGCGGCTGACGCCTCGGCGGAGGATGATTTTCGACCTCCGACGCGCAGGGTTTTTGGGCCGCGTCAGAAGGGCATGGCTCGTGGGGCGATGAGCCTGCCCGCGGGCGGTGGAGACTGCCGGCATGTCGATATGGTCTGACTGGGCACTCCTGAATTTCGGGCCGCTGCGCGCCCGCCGGACCAGGCGCTCGCGGAGCGCCTCTGCTCGACGATGGCAGCGCGCGATCGAGCGATTGGAAAGCCGCCGCGTGCTCAGCGTGACCTCTAGTTTTTTTGCCGGTGCATTAACGATCAATCTGACCGATGCCGATAACGTTGCCATCTCGGCGGTCGGCGGGAACGTGCAGTTGACGATCAACGGAATCGGCGGATTCAATCCCGATACCGGCGTAGCACAGGCGGCCGACGTCAATTCGATTGTCGTGACGGGGACGGGCGATTTCGATAACACGATCGACCTGACCGGCGTGAACCAGTCCGATTATTCCATGCTGGCCACGGTGAACTTGGACGGCGGTGAAGGCAACGACCTGTACCTAATCGACCAAAGTATTTTGCCTGCCGCTGCAGTGGTGAGTGTTGCCGACACGGGATTGATTGGAAACGATACGCTGCAACTGACCAGCTCGGGCGCTGGGCCTGAGACCATCGGCATTTCAGCATCAAGCGTGACGCGCAGTTCAGGGCCAACCGTAAGTTACAGCGGAGTGGAAGACTTGTCCGTCAGCGGTACAGCGGCGGCCGATACGTTCACAGTTACGGGAAGCCCCAGCGGCACGACCACGCTGGACGGCCTGGAAGGGGGCGACACTTACACCATCACGCAGAACCTGCTGGATGGACCATTAACCGTCAGCGACAGCGGCGCCAGTGGCACGGACAGTTTAACGAGTCAATCGACCGCGGCCGGTCCGGAGGCAATTGGTGTGACTTCCAGCACCGTCAGCCGCACGGCTAGTTCGCTGATCACTTACAGCGGCATCGAGAACCTCAGCGTCAGCGGCACGGCGACGGCCGACACGTTCACCGTCATCGGCAGCCCTAGCGGCACAACCACGCTGGACGGCCTGGAGGGCGGCGACAGTTATACGATTGCGCAGAACTTGCTGGGTGGCGCACTCTCAGTGAGCGACAGCGGCGCCAGCGGGACGGATACGCTCAGCAGTCAGACAACGGCCCTCGGACCGGAGATGATTGGTGTCACTAGCACGACCGTCAGCCGGACGGCCAGCCCGTTGATTACTTATAGCGGCATCGAGAACCTCAGCGTCCAGGGCACGGCGGCGGCCGACACATTTACGGTCACGGGCAGCCCCAGCGGGACGACCACGCTGGATGGCCTGGGAGGGGGGGACACTTACAGCATCACGCAGAACCTGCTCGGGGGATCGCTTTCCGTCAGCGACAGTGGCTTGATCGGCACCGACAGTTTAACCAGTCAATCGACGGCGGCCGGCCCGGAGATAATTGGGATCAACGGCACGACGGTCAGCCGTACGGCCAGCCCGTTGATTACTTACAATGGCATCGAGAACCTCACAGTCAAGGGCACAGCGGC
>DATJYL010000207.1 GCA_035499655.1 Pirellulales bacterium | reverse complement strand
GACCTCGTCAATCACAAAGCAGTTAACCGTTAGCATCATCGTCCTGTTGGTGTTAATTGCTCTGCAATACACCCAGGCATGTGGCGCTGAAATTCTCACGCCCGCCCCTCCGGCAACGCCTCGAATCAATGGCGCACGTGTTTTCGGGGCCCGGCCTGAAAGTCCTGTTTTGTTCACGATTCCCGCCACCGGCGAAGAGCCGATTTCGTACGCCGTTCAAGGATTACCAGATGGTTTGTCGTTGAATTCCAAGACCGGATGCATCACCGGCACCTTGACCCAACCAGGCGAATACTTGGTCACACTCACGGCCCGAAATTCATTGGGATCCGACAGCAAGCCACTACGGATCAAAATTGGCGATGCAATATGCCTCACACCGCCCATGGGTTGGAACAGTTGGAATTGCTTTGCTGGTGCGGTCGATCAAGAGAAAGTTCTGGCTGCCGCCCATGCCATGGTCGACAAGGGACTGATCAAACACGGTTGGACGTACATCAATATTGACGATACCTGGCAAGGCAAACGGGGCGGCAAGTTCAACGCCCTACAAGGCAATCAGAAGTTCCCAGATATGCAGAAGCTGTGCGACGAAATCCATGCGCTGGGTTTGAAGCCGGGAATTTACTCCACGCCTTGGGTCACGTCTTATGCTGGATATGCTGGCGGGTCGGCGGAAGACCCCGAGGGAACTTGGGAAAAACCAACCGGTCCTAAGCAGGTCAACAAAAAAATCCTGCCGTGGGCGGTGGGTCCGTATCCGTTTGCCGCCAACGACGCCCGGCAATGGGCGGAGTGGGGTTTCGATTATTTGAAATATGACTGGAATCCGATTGAGCCGCCGCAAGTCGAGGAAATGCTGAACGCCATTCGTAAAAGTAAGCGTGACATTGTACTCAGTCTTTCTAATAGCGCGCCTTTTTCCGGCGCGGCGGATTGGGCTCGATTGTCCAACGCCTGGCGCACTTCGGGCGACATTCGCGACAACTGGACGTCGATGAGCAGCAAGGGATTTGGCGAAGATAAATGGGCACAATTCGCCGGTCCCGGCCATTGGAACGATCCTGATATGTTGGTGGTCGGTATGGTGGGTTGGGGTCCTAAACTTCATGCCACAGGTTTAACCCCCGACGAACAATACACCCACATCACGCTGTGGAGTCTGTTGGCAGCGCCACTGTTGATCGGCTGTGACATGACGCAGCTGGACGACTTCACTCTGGGGTTATTAACCAACGACGAAGTATTGGCCGTCAATCAAGATCCCTTGGGAAAACAAGCCACACATATCAAAGACGAGAAACGGTCGGATATCGAGATTTTGGCCCGTCCTTTGGCCGACGGCACGCTCGCGGTAGGGTTGTTTAACTGCGGCCGGTACGAATTGACAGCTCCACCCCGCGCCCGAGCCGGGCAGCCGCCACCATCATCACGTGCTTGGAAACTTACAAATCTCGAATCGAAACAATCCACCGAATTCGACACGGAAGCAGAAGCGAAAGCAGCCCTCGAAAAAGTGGCCGATCCCGTCGAGGCTACTGTCCGCTGGTCTGACTTGCAGTTAAGTGGGCCGCAAGCCGTGCGAGATTTATGGCGGCAGCGCAACCTTGGCCAGTTCGACAGCGAGTATACATCCACCATTCCCTTTCACGGCGCCCTGATGTTGAAAATTGGCACGCCCAAAACGCCCGAATCCGGTCGATGATCTGCTCATCTTGTCCGGCAACGGGCACCCATGGGCGCCATCTGAAATGAGTACCGAAGATCTTGCTCCGCGCGATGTCGAGAGAATGCCAGATGTCGCCCATGGGTGCGATAATGAAGCGCGGGAGCGTAATTCAGGCGTAGCGTTGGTATCACCACGAATTCTTTTTGCGTCAGCAGTTTTCTCAAGAAAAAACCCGCAGCGAAATCAGGACCAGCCATGCCCTAATTTTATGAATCCAGGCTTATTGGACTGGAAACGATCGAGCCCTAGTCCGCCGCTGGAAAAGCAGTGCTAAAGTGCCCAGAGATAGTAACACGGCCCCAGCCGGCTCGGGCACGGTGTCGGTGGAACCGCCGCCGGATTCGAGAAAGCTCTGCAGGGCTTGCAGATCCGCATTGTTGACTTTGCCGTCGCCGTTAACATCGCCGATTGCCAACAATTGTGCATTGGTTAGGTCTTTAGCGGTTTGGTATCCGGGCAAATTGGTCAGCGCCTGTTCCATGACCAGAACGTCCGCGGCGTTGACTTCGCCATCGCGATTGAAATCTCCCGGCAAATAATTGCTGTCAATTACCGAGAGGATGCCCGCCGTATACAGCCGGGTGGTGTTCCAGGCCAGCGAATTTCCCAGCGCGGGCAGTTCCACGGATGAAAAAAATCCACTACGGCTACCCCAATCTAGCAGATCAAAGCTGTTCCCCAACAATGGTGTGAAGCCACCGATCGCAACCACCTCTAAGCTGCTGCCTGCCAACGTCAAAGTGCCGGAGACATTTAGCTTGGCATTGGCTGAGGCTGCGGCACCGGCCAGCTGCATTGTCAACTTACCTTGCGCGAAACTGCTGGCGTTCAAGATAACTCCGCCAGCTACGGTTGTGGTTCCCGTGCCCGACACGCTGCCCGCCGATGTATTGGCATCGACGTTAAACGCAGCATTGTTGACGACCGCACCGCCCGTGGGCAGTGCGCCAGCGGCTCCTATGACCAAAGCGCCGCCGTTGATGGTGGTTGTGCCCGTGTAGCTATTGGTGCCCGATATGGTTTGCGTGCCCGCGCCAAGCTTCATTACCGAAAGCGAATTGGCGCCGTTGGTGATGGTGCCGGCGAAATTGAAATCAGCCGTGTTATTAATCGTGAGCAAGTCCGCGGTGTTGCCGGTGTTGGTGATCGTGGGGGTTCCGCTGTAGCCTGTGTCCAGGGGCGACTGAATCGTGAAGCCACCCAATTGCAGATTGTGGCCGTTCAGCTCCAGTGTGGGCGTGGCACTGCCTCGCGGACTCCACGGGCCGACGGGGGCGATAGTCGAGCCAAATGTCAATAGCGTATCGGTGGGCAGAGCATTGTCGACTCCCAGCACAATTTTGCCGCGCTCAATGCGCGTGCCGCCTGTCCAATCGTTCGCAGCGCTAGAAAGGGTGAGCGTTTGACCGGAATCTGCGGCCAACGACAACTCATTATCGCCCGAAATCGGCCCGGCCAATATTCCGCTGTTGCTGGTGCCGATGCGGGCGTCGCCGGTCAGCAAAATCGGGCTGGAAATGGTGTTTCGGACACGAATGGCGCCGTAACTGCCCGACGTTGATCCTTCGGCAAAACCCAGCCCGGAAATCAAAATTTGGTGCGTGGCGGCAATGGCCACGTTATTGTCGAACAATTGTCCGCCGCCATTGAGGCCGCCCATGATCACAATGGAATTACTGGGATCCCCTAGCGCTGCGGCATCAAGCTGGAGCCGCCCACTAGCAATGGTGATGTTGCCCACAAAATTGTTGGTGGAATTTTCCAGTTTGAGCCGGCCACGATTGGGTATGCCGCCGGAATCAGGGCCGCCAATCAGCGTCAGACCCACGCTGCCGGTAATCTGCGAACTCAACGTTAGGTTGTGATCGGAATTCTTGATTTGGAAAATCACATCCTGTCCATTGCCTGAGGTGATGCTGCTGCCCGACAGCGTTTCGTCATTGGGGTTGGTCACCAAGATTCCGCCGGTGGCCACGGTCAGCGGATTGCTGAGAGTGACCGTTTGACCGGAAGAGTTGCCGGACAATCGCAGGGAGTTGATCGTCAAAGTGGAGGCGCTGGTTTGACTGGAGGTTAAATCCACATCTTTGCCTGCGGTGAAAACGTTGGTGACGTAGTTGGCCAGGCCAGTGATCGCGCCGGGGGTGTTGCCATCGGAAGCGCTTACTGCCCAGGTGGCGCCGGCCACGGTGGCGTAGCCGCCAATGATGGATTGCTGGCCTCCGGAGAAATTGGCGTTGGCGGTCGTGGTGGTGATGCTGCCGGCTGTGGGAAGCGTAAAGTTCACCGCACCCCCTACGGCCCGAGTGATGGCGCCCAAGTTTAATGACGTTGCCGAACCATTACTCGTAACAGAAAGGGCCGAAGCGCCGGCATTCAGCGTCAAACTGCTCACGGTCTGGATGGAACCGGCCGCCGCACCGTTGACGGCCAACGCCCCGCCCCCCAGTGCAACCGTGCTAGAAGAACTAAGGATGGAGCTAGGCGCGACGGGCGCAAAATCCAAAATCAGCGTTCCACCGTTCACGGTGGTCGGCCCGCTGTAAGCATTTGCGGCAATCAGCTTTAAAGTGCCCAATCCGGTCTTGGTCAGGCCCGCGCCGTTGCCGGAAACAACACCGCCTAAAACCAACGTGCCGCCGCCGGTGACGTTCACCGTATGGGTGGTATCCAGGGCCAGCCCGAAGTTAATCGTTTGCAGCGCTGTGGACTGATCGGTGATGTCGCCGCCCATGGTAATGGCGTTGCCGCTGATGACAAACGCGCCAGCCGTGCTCTGGAAAGCAAGGCCGGTGATCAGGCTGTTGGCCGCCAGGTTGTTCGTGTTGACCAGGCCAAGCGTGCCATCGAACACCAGGCTGTCGCCAGCGGCTGGGGCCGTGCCACCCCAATTGGCGCCGGTGGTCCAATTGGCGTTGGCGCCAGCGCCATTCCAGGTACGGGAAACCCCTGAAGTAAATCCAATGGTGCCCAACGTCAATTGTGCAGAATCGATGCTCACATTTCCATTCCAAAACAAATTGAATTTGCCGGCGGTGAGAGAATCGTTCTGCAATGGCCCCAGCAGAGGTCCGTAAATATCTGATAGGTCGAGCGTGATCGTGCGAATTTGATTTTTCGACCACGGGAGTTGGCCCATCATGTCAAAATCCAATTCCATGCCGGCGCTGCCCAAGAAGAAAGAATCGTTTGTCGTCAAATTGGCCAGCGCCTCGACCTTCAACGTGAGCGTGCCGGACACAACCTTTTCTTGCGGCTTCAGGCTATACAGAATGGTCGCAGCGCGGCGGGCGTTAAGCGTGGAATTATCGAAGCCCACTACGGAGCCGCTCCCCGGCATGTCGCTCGACTGGACCAGCGCCTGCCAGTCCGGATCGATATACGGCATGACCGACGGGCCGGTGAAATTGGTGTTCGGCCCGACCGAGAATTGATGCGTGGCCGTGGCCGTGGGCTGCGTGCCCAAGGACTGCTTCAGTTGCGCTATGTACAGGCTGTTGGGGGAAACCGGCGTGCCGAAGGAATCGTAAATTCCCTCCGGCCCGGTAAAATCTACTCGGCGATCCGGCGAAATGGCGCCGATGGCCCAATTCTGTGCCGTAGGGGGGCTTTCCACGTCGATCCAGGGAGAATTCGTGTTCCACGTAACCATATTCGCTCCAGCCCAGCCTTGCCCGGAGCCGAAATTGCCGCGATTGACCAATTCGATGCCGCCGCTCCCGCTGGAAGCATTGGTCACTTTAATGTTGTCCCACAACACGCCGCTGGCCCAGCGCTGATGGGGACCCACCGATTGCAGCGAATCCTTGGCCGTATCGAAAACAAAGGCACTGGGGCCAACCGTATGGGAATCCTGTGTGACAAACGGCGCGTGCGTGTTGTCGGTGTAGTTGCGCTGGATTACGGCGGTTTGCCCTCCCAGCGCAAAGCCCCCGGTGTGGGCATCCCCCACCGCATCAAGAAACACGTTGTCTTGCATCGTGTCGAACTCGCTGTAGGCGCCAAAGTACGGGCCATTGTAGTAGTGCAGCGTGGTCGTGTTGCGGATCCAACTGTTCGATACGCCGTCGAATTCGATCGGGCGGTTGGCGTGATTGTTGTCGCTGGTGGAGGCAAACACAGTGTCGAACCGTATGTTCTCCACGCCCACATTGCTAATGCGGCTGGTCGTGTACTTGAAAATCGTGCCGCCGCCATAGGCGTCGCCGTTGGTGGAATCCAACGAGGTAGTGATCGGCAAATTCACCGTAATTTTGTCCCCATTGATGGCCGTGATGGTGCGGTCAGCCTGGATAAAACTGCTGTTGGGGCTCCAGGCTTCAGTTCCCAAGCCCGTAGCATCCATGCCGATGGCCGTGATCCACGCTTGGGTAGAGGGACGATTCACCACAATTTGGTCACCCACGTGGTACGTGCTGATGTCGGCGGAAGAAACGCTGAACGAAGTCGCCCCAACTGGCACATAGCTGTCGACGATCGTGGAGGTTGTGCCGCTCACAGCGTGAAACGAATCGCTCCCTGTCGGCTCAGCCTCGATCACGTTGTACATCGTTGTGCCGGTGGAATAAAACAACGTGCCCGTAGGACCTTGCCCTTGCCCGCGCAACACAACTCCCGAAGCGTTAATGTTTAGCGTACTGCTGATATCGTAAGTGCCGGCCGTGAATAAAATCGTTCCGCGGACGCCGTTGACCAGAGGCATGGCGGACACCTGATTGATGGCCGCTTGAATGCGCGCCGTATCGTCCGTCGGCGTGGGGCTGGGATTCAGCGTCAGCACCACGGGCACTAATGGAATATTCTGGGTTCCACCCATGTAGCCGGCGCCGGAGAAATCAGGAATGGTGTCGCCGGCGGCCGTGGCCTGATATTGCAGCTTGCCATCCGCGCCATAAAAAACCCAACTGCTCGGCGGCGCATCGGCAAGCGCAGTCCGCAGAATAACCGCCATCTGCAGAATAACAAACAAAGAAACGCCGAGCCGGGCCATCACAGCCTTCTTCCCCGGACCTGATAAAAAATCCCCCCGAAACCCGGCGTAGCGTCAGTATAACCACGAATTCATTTCGCGTCAGCACTTTTCGAAAAAATTTTAAAAACGGCAGACTCAGACCCCGCAATAACCTGATTTCATGGGCCCAGACTATTCGGTCTGGAAACGGTCGAGCCCACCCCGATGCTGGAAAAGCAGTGCCAAAATGCCCAGAGATAGCAACACGATCCCCTCCGGCTCGGGGACCGGGTCGGTAGAGCCGCCCCCGGATTTAAGATAACTCAACAAAGCTTGCAGATCCGCGTTAGTCACTTTGCCATCGCCGTTAACATCGCCGACGAGCAGCAATTGTGGATCAGTCAGCCCTTTGGCGAATTCGTAGCCGTGCAAATCGGGCAGGGCCGCCATCATGGCTGATAAGTCGGCCGCGTTCACATATCCATCGCGGTTGAAATCGCCGGCCAGATAAGTAGCGGCTACTGAAATAGCACCCGTGGTATAAAGCTGCGTGGTGTTCCAGGCGATTCGGCCGTTGGCGGTTGGAAGATTCAGCGCGCTGAATGTGCCCGACTCGGAAGTCCAATTGAATAAGTCGAAACTGGTTCCCCAAAACGGCAGGAAATTATTCGTGAGAGAAACCGATAGCGTGCCTCCGAGCATCACTTTTCCCGTGGAGTGAATTTGGTCGAATTGCACGCTGGTTGCGCCGCCCAATTGGAAGACGGCGGTCGCGCCGCTGTTCAGCGTGAGCGATCCGACTGACATCGTGCCAATGCCGCCGGTGCCGGGCGAAATGGTCCCACCGCTGGCAACGGTAACCAAACCGGCAACACTTCCCGCGCCTTGAAGTGTGGCGGTAGAGTTCACTAAGATCGTGCCAGGAATCATTCCGCTGTCGGTGAGCGTGCCGCCATTGACGTTGGTGCCGCCCGACCAGGTGTTGGTGCTTCCCGAAATTGTGACGGTGCCGGGGCCGTTTTTGGTTAGCGTGCCGATGCCGCCGATAGCTCCGCTGAGCGTGAGGACAGCGTTAGTGTTAGGAGTGCCGCCGGTGAGCGCACTGCCGGCATCGAACACGCCGCCGGAAGCGCCCAGCGTAATAACGCCGGAAAAAGTATTTTGCGTGCCGGTGCCGCTCTCGCCCCAGATGGTGCCGCCGTTGAGCGTGCAGAGCTTGCTCATGACGGCGGAAGTGTTGTAAAATCCCAGCACCGCGCCCGATGCCACGGTGACGGTTTTATTGGGGTCGCCCATGGAAGTGGTGCTGGTCTGAAAGCAAAGCTCGCCTTGATTAATGCTGATGTTGCCCAGCGCGGCATCGACGTTGGTTCCGACGAACGACACCTGGTTCGTGCCCGTTTTCGTCAAATTGTAACTGCCGCCGCCGGTGCTCAGCGTCGCGCCGGTGCCGCGAATATCCCAGCGTCCGGTGCCGCCGAAGGTGGTGTCGCCGGTGAGCGTCACGTTGGTCAGGGCGCTGGTTTGCTGAGCGCCGCTGTTGATAATCGCCCCCACGCCGCCTGCGCCTGTGCCATCGACCGAAATCGGCTCCGTAGTCAGATTGAATCCGTTGATGTCGAGCGTGCCGCCGTCAATTTGTGTGCCGATGGTGGAGTTGGTCCCCAGCGCTGCGGTGGAACCGGCTTTGAGCGTGCCTCCGGTGATGGAAACCAGCGAGGTATTGCCGATCGAGCCGGTAACAAATAACGTGCCGGCGGTGACATCGGTCAAGCCGTCATACGAATTCGTGGTGGCCAGCGTGAGCGTGCCGGCGCCATCTTTCCGGAGCGTGCCGCCGACAATCGAGCCGGTCCCAGAAATCGTATAGTCCTTCGACGAATTGAAGCGAATGTAGTTGGGGAAGACATTGCCTGAAATATTGACCGTCGTGTTGGCCGCGGCGTCGGTGAAATTGATTTCATCGTTGATGCCGAACGATGTGGCGCTGGCGCCGTTTAAAAAGCTTAGCGTCGTATTGTTATCCCAAGTATTGGTTGTCGCCGTGCCATTCCACGTCAGCACGTTGTTGGTGCCGATGTAACCGGTGATGGCGTCGTGCTCGACCCACGAGAGGCCCGCAGGCACGCCATCGGTCGTGGAAATGCCACGGTAAAAACCGAATTTGGGTCGGAAGTCGGTCGAGCCGGTCAAGTCTACCGGGGCATTGGTAATGCCGGTGAAGGCGCCGCCGTTGACCGAAAGTTGAATTTGGCCGGTACTTTCTCCGGCGGCGCAGGGGGTAATGCGAATATCAAAGTGAATCCACTGGCCGGCGGTGTAAGAGAATGTCACCGGAATGGATTCCGTGGTGTTGCCGGTAGAGCCGTCAGAAAATGCGTCGACTCGCCCCTGAATGCCGGAACCGCTTTTATAAAGCGAGATGGTGGCCAGCGGCGGGCTGTCGTCGCCGTTGGTGGCTTTGAGTTGGAAAATATGGCAGAAGTCGCTGGTGGCTTGAAAGGTGGGGTCGGTGCGGAAATCGAATGAGTACTCAAACGTTTGTTCGACTTGCTGATGGCCCAGGCCGACAATCCCCTTGGGTTCGACCCGCTGGCGATCGGTGTTGCCGGCATCGGCGCCGTCGCCGTCCCACCAACCTAAGGTGGAGTAATAGTTGCGGAGCATATCGCGGAACAGTCCGCCCCCTTCATCCATGTGGTTTTGAAAATTGGTGGGATCGTTCTCAAAGGTGTTGGTGTCGGGAAAATAAATGACCGTGGGTTCTTCCAGGCCTTCGAAGCCGGCTTCGTTCTGAACCACCACCGGGGTGGCGGCGCGAGCGCACTGCGGTGCAAGCCAAATGACTGCCAGAAAGCACAAAGCAAGCGCGATGGGACGGCGCTTGGAAGTAAATTGGAAAAATGCAGCCAGACCGATGATCAAAAGGATGGAAGTGCCGGGTTCAGGGACGGGATCGGTGGAGCCGCGGCCGGATTTCAGCAAATTGAGCAGGGCTTGAATGTCGGCGTTGTTGACTTTGCCGTCGCCGTTCACGTCGCCGACGAGGAGCAATTGCGGATCAGTCAGCCCTTTGGCAGATTCGTAGCCATGCAAATCGAGCAGGGCCGCCATCATGGCTGAAATATCGGCCGCGTTCACATATCCATCGCGGTTGAAATCACCTGCGTAATACGTTTTCAGCACCGTCAGATTGCCGGTCGTGTAAAGCTGCGATGAATCCCACATAATGCGGCCGTTCATGGTGGGCAGGTTTACGGTACTGAACATGCCGCTGCGCGAACCCCCCACGAGGATATCGAATGAATTGTTTTCTTGAGGCAAAAAACCACTCAGCGAAACATCGAGCGTTCCTCCAAAGTTCTCTTGCCCTTGCACCTGCAGCTGTGAATACTGCGTGCCCGGAATGTTACCCATTAAAACGATATTTAAATCGGACCCGCTGCTGAACGTCACGCCCCCATCAAGGTGCAATGCACCCGGGGTCGAAGTTGCGCCGAAAAAGTTACCCGGCTTGAGCGTTCCTCCGGAGGCAATCGTTACGCTGCCGCCAATGCTGCCCGAGCCCTGCAGCGTGCCGCTTGAATTGACGATGAAGGCGCTGGAGGAAACGCTGCCGTTGACGACCAGCGTGCCGCCGTTGACGGTGGTATTGCCGTTGTATGTATCGGCGTTGGAAATGGTGAGCGCTCCCGTGCCGCTTTTGGTCAGGGTGGCAGCTCCCGTAATCGCGCCGCTGCCGCTGAAGACGTAGTTGCCCGAGCTATTGTTCACGATAACCACTGCAGGGCTGACGCTGGCGCCGATGTTCACATTGTAATGGCCATTATTACTGTCGTTGAACACGACGTTTACGCCCTGGAAAAAAATGACCGGAATGTTGCCGTTGACGCCGGGATCGTTGAAATTCTGTTGGTTGTAATCCCACGTAGTGCCATTTCCCACGGCCGATTGGCTGTTGTCCCATACCATGTTGATGGTGGGAAAACTGCCGCTGGGGTCATTCCAGCCGGTCAAAGAAAACGTGGCGGGGTTGGGCTGCGTGTGGCCGGAATCACCCAATCCGCCGGCCACGTTTGTCATCGAATAGTTCGTGTACAAGGCGGTATCTGATTGATTCGTCGACAGCAATGTGCCTTGCATGTTGTTGAGCACCAGGCCGTAAATCTGCGCTCCGCTGCCGTAAGCCACGCCATTCATCGCCGTCAGACGGTTCGCGCGAACGCCATTTCCCACCGAGCCGTTGTTCTTAGCATTCAGGTTGACAATTTGAATCCCGTTCGCGCGATCATACACGCCGCTGTCCCCTTCGTCGTTTCCGCCGGGCACCGTGTTATTCCAATCGACCGAACAATCGATAATGCGAATGTCGTGGGTCGCCTCTTTGGAATCGAAACCATCATTATACGTTTGGAAGGCCGTATCGTGGTAAAAGGTTACGTAGCCGGTTTGATCGGGCACGCCCCCTTCCCAGTTCTGGTCGGCGTCGCCGCAGTAAAAACCCTCCATTCCGGCATTGGAAACCGAGCAGTTTTCGACCAGCCAATACTGAGAGGAGTTTTTCAGTTTGATCGATTCATTGCCGGAATTAGTGCAGACCAATCCGTTGAGAATTCCGTGGGAACCGTTATCGATGCGGACCGATTTTTGAAATCCGTTGATCGCAATATTTTGAAAAACCCAATAATCGTTGCTGCACGAAATACCGCTGCCCGTGGTGGTGACCGAGCTATTCAGCTTCGCGCCGTTGGTGCCGATCACCGTAATCGGCAGGGCGGCCGTGCCGTCGGTGTGGGTGGTGATTCCGGTGTTGTAGGTGCCCCCCAGCAGCACAATGGTATCGCCGGGCTTGGCGTTGGTCACGGCAGTGCTTAGAGCGCTGGAATTCCCTGCCGCAACATCTACCGTAGCGGCTTGGGCCACCAACCAGCCCCACGCACCAAAAACGATGCCGCTAAATACAAAGCCCCAGCGCAATGCCGGGCCCGCGGCAGATACAATCTTGGCCGGATACAACTTGACCTCCGGGCTGTTCCCAGAAGCCCCCCCTAATGCTTCACCCACTATAACAACAACCAGGGTCAGGGTGAAGCGGCAAGCGAATGCCGGACGGGTGATGCAGTGTCAGGAATGATGGCACAGCGATGAGAAAACAATCCAGCACGATGCCGTCCAATCACCTACCTTCGCCGACGGCACATTGCCAAGCCAAGCCTGCCAAAGCCGCCAACACCAGTGCCGCGAATTCTTGAACAGCAACCAGGGCAATGTCTTTGTTGCCCTGATAGTTGTAGCCAAGGGTATAGCCGGCGGGCAGGTTGTTCACTATGCCAAACGCAGTGCCGGTGAGGGTGCCGGAATCCCTGCCACGCTTGCGATGCCTCCGGCCGGGAAGGATAATCGACCCGCGAACAACCAGTTTCCATTTTCGGGAAAGGCCAGGGTCATGCGAAAACCAGCGCAGCTATTTACATCAGGCTGTATGGCTGTGGCTGCCGCGCTGATAGCCAACGCCTGTCCAACAGCCGGCTGGGCCGACCCGTTGTTGCAATTGGCAAGTCCCGACGATGCCGTCCACTTTCAGATTTTGCAGGATGCCGGACATTTAATCTACACCGCCACTTTCCACAACCAGCCGGTGATCGAACGCTCCGCATTGGTCATGACCATCGACAACGTCAAGCTCACCGACGATGTTGAACTGGTCCAGAGCAAGCCCTACGAAGTTAACGACACCTATCCTTACCGGGGCGTCCATTCGCAAGCCGTCAATCATTGCCGGGGCGCCACGCTGTCGCTCAGGCACCAACCCAGCAATACCCCGTTCACTCTGGAAGCGCGGGCATACAACGACGGCATTGCTTTCCGTTTTATTGTTCCCACGGACAAACAAGATGCCCGCGTTCCAGATGAAGACAGTGTCTTTATGCTTCCTGGCGGATGCACCGTTTGGCATCACGCTCTTGAAGGGCATTACGAAGCCACGTATCAAAAACACGACGTGGACGAGCTGACCTCCGGCGAGTGGTTGGCCCCGCCTGTAACATGCCAGCTTCCCGGCGGCGCAGGATACGCCGTCGTCACCGAGGCTGCGCTGTCCAATTATCCCGGCATGGCGCTTCAGGCCGATGGGCACCGCGGGCTTCACGTCGTCCTGGGCCATAGCATCCCATTTCCCATCCCTACGAGTTGCGCTATAACAAAGCGGATATCGCGCGGGTGCAAACCCCGGCCACCGTGCGTGGAAACATTGCCACGCCGTGGCGGGCCGTCATCGTCGGCCACGATTTGAACGCGCTGGTCAACAGCGACTTGGTTTCCAATTTGTGTCCGCCGCCTGATCCACTACTTTTTCCCCAGGGCATCGCCACGGATTGGATCAAACCCGGCCGGGCCGTGTGGCGCTATCTCGACGGCCACGGCGATGATAACTATAAAGACGCCAAAGAATTCTCTCGCATGGCCGGTCAGCTCGGCTTCGAATACAACGTGATCGAAGGCTATTGGAATCGTTGGACGGACGATCAAATCAAGGAACTGGTCGAATACAGCAAACAGCAAGGGGTAGAGCTGTTTGTGTGGGTGCATTCCAAGGACCTCCGCGACCCACAAGTGCGACAGGAGCTATTCAAAAAATGTCACACGCTGGGCATTGCGGGTCTGAAAATCGATTTCTTCGACCACGAGGCGAAAGAAGTCATCGATCTGTATCAGGCCATTCTCAAAGAATCGGCTGAAAATCAGTTGCTGGTGAACTTCCACGGGAGCAATAAGCCCACCGGCGAACCGCGCACCTGGCCCAACGAAATTAATCGGGAAGCCATTCGCGGCATGGAATCGCGCAGCGTGCCAGACCGCGCGGGCCACGATACCACTCTTCCGTTTACCCGCTTTCTGGCCGGCCACGCCGATTATACGCCCGTGCTGTTTACCGAGCGCCGGGGCAACACCACCTGGACCCATCAACTGGCCACGGCCGCCGTGTTCACCGCGCCGTTGCTCACCTATGCGTCCAACCCGAAAACGCTGCTGGAGAGCCCGGCCTTACCGCTGATTCAAAGCATTCCGCCGGTGTGGGACAATACCATCGTGCTGCCGATGTCCGAAATTGGTCGGTGCGCCGCCTTTGCACGCCGCCGGGGCGATACTTGGTTCTTGGCCATCCTCAATGGCTCCGAGGCTCGCACCATCCAAGTTCCACTTTCGTTTCTTCCGCAGGCCGATTATCACGTGTTCCTAGCCAAAGACAAAGCCGATCAGCCGGCCGATTTCCAAATCGAGGAGCGATCGGTCAAACCTGGCGACCAAATGTCGATTGAAATGAACGCCGGTGGAGGCTTCATCGCCCGATTTTCCAAAGATCGCTGAGCTGGAACATAGGCGCCTAGGGCGCTTTCGATTCGTCCAAATCGGGCATAATTTTCACGGTATTGGCGTCCCAGTCGACCGTCACCGTGGTCCCGTCGGCAAAGGTGGTTCGCTCCTTGCGAAACTTATCGTCCAAAAATTCGTGATTTACCATTTCCAGCAACGCCACCCGTTGGTGCAGCGCACTCAGACGGCGCGCCGCGGCCAACTCGTCTGGGGTTAGGCTTTCGATGGGCCCCAGTTGCGGCATTCCTCCGTTGAGAAATCCGCGCAGCTCCAGCTTGTGCGGTTCGCCGGAAGCGGCCGGCCGTTGATTGGACCGCGTCGCTTGGACAACTGCGTAGGGAGTCATGACCGCGTCATGATACACCAAATTGAATAGCGGCACCGATATATAACGGCCCGTCGGCACAGACATGGACGAAACGCAATCCACGTAGGGAATGGTCCAATCGCAGCCCGCTTCCGTGCCCACAAATCCTAGGTGATTCCGCGACCAGTTGAAGCATAGCGCCCGGGCCCGCATCGCTTCGGTGCGCGTGCAAGGATGTTGCGGATTGAAATCTTCATCGGGAGGCACGTAGCCGAAAACGTCGAGATAAACTCCCTGCGGATGAATGCCGTGGCCGATGAGCCACTGGTAGGTCTTGATCAAATGCCCCGGCATGAACCGATTGTTCAAATACGTTTGCGTGCCGCCATCCCAATTGTTCATGAAGGGCAGCGGCCCTTCCTTCCACGTGCCAAACCGCGAGCCGGGGAAGCCCTTGGCCGGTAGCGAATCGTCTGCCTCGTGAACCGCAAACTGCGGATCGTAGGAGGGAGCGTCGGTATAGTAATCTCGATATTGATCGTGCAGGCTGAGCAAATAGCCTAGCTCATGACATGTTTCCGCCAGCCGTTTCATCCCTTCCCAGCCCCCGGCTTCCGGCGCGGGAGGCAATTCATCGGGATGCTGCCGGTCGTAGCCTTCCCGGGGCCAGCCAGTGAGAACGACCAGCAAGTGGTCAATTCCCTCCGCTTTCCAGCCGCGCAACTCCTGGGCGCGATCGTCGAACGAATTGACATGATGATTGAAGCTGGGATCATCTTTTTTGTAACGCAAACTGTCCGACTTGATGTTCGTCAAAATGTCTACCCGCGCTTGCGGCGTGCCGATTAATTCCTTCACGATCGGTTGTCGGGCAATTTTTTCCTTTAGCGACACGAACTGGCCCGTATCCATCACATAACGGCGATAGCGCTTTGCCAGATCAACGTAATTGCCTTTTTCGAAAAAACAAAATCGGCAGCTACGGGGATAAGTGAGCTGGCCCAAGCACTCCCGCCAACGTGGACCGATGACCGTGGGTCCGCCAGCGGGATGCTCGAATTGATAGGCCGCGTCGTCTGGGGTTTGGACGATGACCATCATCGCAGCCGGCCCTTTCTGGAAGCCCCACCACGACATCGACCAGCTTTCAATCACGTTGCTTTGAACCTCACTGGTATCGCTTGGCTTGATGGTGCCGTCGGGGTTGGTGGCGCGAATGGGAAAATATGGCTTGGGCCAGTTCCGCGGCAGCAAGGCCCCGCGACCATTGCTCAGCACCGTAAAATCAACCTCGCTGCCATCCAGCGCCCCAGGCCAATCCAACTGCCAAATCTTGGCTTGCTGCTCGTCGGCGGCTACTTCGCACACCAATTCTTCGTCGGCGCCCTCCAGCGCTACTGTGCAGTACAATTTCAGGTCCACAGGACCATGTGTGCCTTTCCAGTTGCTGAGGATGATTTTTACGCCCGTTTTGAAGCCGGTGTCGTACGGCACAATGTCGATGTTCTCTGCATCGGCCAAATGCAGAGCATCAGCCACGCCCTGCACCTTGATTAGCAAATCTGCGGCGCGGCTGGGCAACATTTTCCAAACGTTGGCCCCAGCGGAAATTTCCATTGCCAAGTTTTTGGCGTTGAGCGTGACGGTGCGTTTTTTCCCCTTCAGGATCCAATTATCTGCCTCGTGCGCAACGGCCACTTCCGGCGCTCCCCACTCCGACCGCGGAAATTTCTTCGCGGAAATCTGCTGCGGCGTTAATCCCGAAGCATCGACTTCCATTTTCGGCTTCACATGCTGATCCTGCGATTGGAACATTTCCTCCTGAGTCGGAGCTTTGGCGGCAGCACCTGCTGAATTAGCGGCCGGAGCTTGAGCCGTGTTGTCGACGCCGGCCAAGGGCGGCTGAGCATCGTCGGCCCAAGCCGACATTGACAGGCACAGGACCACGGATAAGTGACCGAATAACCCTGCAGCGAGTTGCAACATGGTTTACTCCTCAGTTGAGACCGCGTTTAGAATACCTATCCAACAGGCGGGCAGCAACAATCATTGGTCCGGCGTTAACATTCATTCCAAGCAGATCAAACTTGAGGGCCAGGTTATGAGTTGAATCGCTTGCTCCTCGAAGATCGACGCTCCTATACTATTGAGAGGCTTTGCAACAATTCAATGGTGTGTTCAGCCGTTCTTACTTGGTTAGGCGAGTGGTTGGTGATCAATGACCACGCAGCAACTATACTTGTTTAACGCGCTGTATTTGGTCATCTTGATAGTCGTGGCAATTCTGACACGTGCAACTCTCCTACGCATTGTGGGAGCATTGGCCGGGGGGGCATCTTTAGGTGTGGTAGCCTTGGGCATCATCTGTCTTGGTGAGCGCGCGGGTTGGTGGCATTTTACAATCAGCTGGGAGCCCTACTACCTGATTTTGATGATGATCGGCTTCACATTCTGTGGCTTCATCTTCCTCATCACCTGGCGGATTGCCCGCCGGTTCGGGTGGCACGGGCTGGCCGTGGTCCTGGTTGTATTAGCGGTGATTGGTCCGCCGCGGGACTACTGGTACATGCGGCATTTTCCGGAGTGGGGCGCCTACGCACCGGGGATTGCGCCCGTCCTCGCAATTGCCGCTACCTACGTTATTATGACAGTCGTGGGGCATGGGGTGATGCGGCTGATCGCCGGACCGTCCGCCGCGGATCGGTTGGCGCGTCGCCCGTGGCAAACCGCCTGACCTTATGTTGCAGTGGACCCCACGCATCAACCACGAGTGCCGGTCATTCAGGCAGTTGGTGCAAGTCGTATTGGCATTTGGCGGATGCGCTGGCCGGTGATATGGAATACGGCGTTGGCAATCGCTGGGGCGATGGCAATGATCGGCGTCGAATAATTGTGCCGCCTAATCTATTTGCCTGGGGAGGCCTGAGACGGTACGCTACGGACCATGGCCTCAATATTTTCGGCAATGGGCAATAATGCTGCGCCGGCAATAGCCGTACCGCAGAGGGTGCAATCGGTCGATGCGCTGCGCGGCTTGGTAATGTTCACGATGATTTTCGTGAACGATCTGGCCGGCGCCGGGAAGGTCGTGCCCGACTGGATGGTGCATTTTAGCGACCGTCATCATGGCGGCAGTGGGATGACGTTTGTCGATTTGGTGTTTCCCGCGTTTCTGTTCATCGTAGGGATGTCGATTCCGATTGCCCTATCGGGCCGCTTGGCGAAAGGCGAACCGGTTTGGAAGCTGTTACTGCATGTGATAGTTCGCACGGTGTCGCTGTTAATCATAGGGATTTTGATGGTCAACGGCGAATCACATCCCAGCGCCAAAGAAATGGGCCTGTCGAAAAACACTTGGACGATGTTGATGTTTGCTTCGGCGCTGCTGGCGTTTTGTTCCATTTCGCCACCCAGCAGAAGCGCAGCGGGCACAATCGCCAAAACTTTTTGTCGCGGCCTGACGCTGTTTCTTCGCGCACTGGGCGCGGCAGGCTTGATTTGGGCGGCCTGCGTGTATCGCAATGGCAAGGGAACGCGGATCATTTCGCTGGAGCCGTTTTCCATTCATTCCAGTTGGTACGGAATACTGGGGTTGATCGGCTGGTCGTATTTGGTGGCAGCGATTGTATTTCTCATCTTCCGCACGAATCGAACGGCGATTTTGGGCTGCGTTTTTCTGCTGCTATGCCTGTTTGCAGCGGATCAAAAGGGAGCATTCGAAGGCTTTTGGCTCAGCCGTGTTGTGGGGATCGGTGATGACTTGGGCTCGCTGGCTTCCATTTCTACGGCCGGAGTGCTGTTGGGCACGCTACTGCTGACGCCCGAAACCGACACCAACGCTGCGCGCAGTCGATTTACGTTATTGTTTATTGCCGGCTTCGTCGTCGCGGCAATGCTAGTTACGCCGCTTTGGGGAATTAGCAAAAACAATGCCACGCCTGCCTGGTGCTTATGGGCCAGCGCCATCACGGCGGCTCTGTGGTTGTTGTTTTACTTCATCGCCGATGTGTGGCGGGTGCGGTTTATTACCAAACCGCTGTCAATCGCCGGCCAAAATGTGCTGCTGGCGTATTTGCTGAGCGAAATGCAGGAATCGGTTTTTAATCTCTTAGGCTGGGATGATTGGTACGAGGGACTGGCTGGGCCGCATTTGGCCAATGCCATTGGTCGGTCGGTGGGTTGCGCGGTCTTCATTTTGTGCCTTACCGCGCTGTTGAATCGCATCGGATTCCGTTTGAAACTATAAAACGAGGAAGTGATTATGAAACCGTTTGTGCGACATGATGCCTTTTCATTTCCCAAGGCTGCGGTCATGTGTGCTTTTTCAATCTGCACACTGAGTTCCGCTCGAGCCGAGTGGCCCGCCCACGTGTTTGCGCCCTACATGTACTTGGGCTCAGGAGATCACTTCAAGTTGACCGATTGCGACGATGCCTGCGGGCTAAAGTATTACACGTTAGCGTTTATTATTGCGGACAAAGAGAACAATCCGGCCTGGGACGGCCGCACTCCGCTGGAAACGAACTTGTATGCCGATCAAATCAATGCCATCCGCCAGCGCGGCGGCGACGTGATTGTGTCGTTCGGCGGCGAGGCGGGCAAAGATTTGGCCCTGGTGGAGCCCGCTGTGGAAAAGCTGCAAGACAAGTATCAATCGGTGATCGATCGGTACAAATTCACCTGGCTCGATTTCGACATCGAAGGCAAGCAACTTGAAGATGACCAAGCTAATCAGCACCGTAACACTGCGCTGGCGGCACTGCAGGCGAAAAACCCGGGCCTGATGGTTTCTTACACGTTGCCGGTCGATCCCAATGGCATTTCAAAACATTCGCAACAACTTTTGACCGACGCCAAGGCGAAAGGATTGAATGTAAAATCGGCGAACGTAATGACCATGTATTTTGGTCCGCGGTTTACCAAGGACAAAAAGCTTAGCGATGTGTGCATTGCTAGTGTGCTAAAAGCGCACGAGCAGTGCCAACAAATCGAACCGGCAATTCAAATTGGCATCACGCCTATGATTGGCAAAGGGGGTGACAAAGGGTTGGAAGTGTTCACCGTCGACGATGCCAAGGCCGTAAGAGATTGGGCCAGCGAGCATCCTTGGGTGTGCAGTTTGTCGTTCTGGTCGGTCAACCGCGATAGCGGCAAGCCTAGCAAAGAGGGGACCGGCAACATGGCCAGCGGTATGGAGCAGCAGCCGTTCGATTATTCCAAGGCGTTCAATACATTCACGTCGAAATGACTTGCTTGGCATTGTTAGTATTGGTTGGCGACATGTAGACAGCGATGTCGAGAAATTCGAACTGGGATGTTACCGTCCTTGCTAAGCACCAGCAATGTTCGGCGCGCGGGATCTGAGACGGGAACGGTTTTGGCGTAGGGCGCTTGTGCAGCGGATTATCGGTCCCCAATTCGGCGAAATCCTCAGTTTAGCGCGAGCGTCAAGATGTGGATCGTGAAACAGATACGAATTACGGTGGGAGAAATAGTGAGATGGCAAGCCCTGCAATGGCCATGATGAACAAGTACGAAGCAACCTGCGTTAAGTTATTGGCATGCATGTTGCTGGCCAACGGTTCAACTTTTGCCCACGCCCAAGGCGCAGACAAAGTAGCGAAGAGCGAATGGGTTTATTCCGGCCCAGACGGCAAATTGGTGTACAAAAAAACGCCGGCCGGAGACCGAATTATGGACTTTTCCACAGCCGGCTACATGGGTGGCGGAGTCGCGCTGCCGAATGTTCCTGTGAAAGCCACGGTGAAGCCTTCAGGCGGCGCGGACGACACCGCCACAATTCAGGGCGCAATCAATGCGGTTTCGGAACTGCCGCTGGAGAACGGATTTCGCGGCAGTGTACTCATGGAGCCGGGAACATACATCTGCTCTGCTCCGATCACGATTTCGACTACTGGTATCGTGCTGCGCGGCAGTGGCAGTGGGGCGGCCGGCACGATTATAAAAATGGTGGGAGACAAACACACCGCTATCTCCTTAGGAACTAGCGGTGGTCGAGGTCGGGTCAAGCCAGCCGACATTGAGAACCAAAATCCCGATGAGCAAATGCCCGAATCCACCACCCACACCGTGAAGGCCATTCCGACAGCAATTACCGATGCCTATGTGCCTTCGGGAACAGCAACCTTCACTGTGGCCAACGCTACGCACTTTGCAGTGGGCGATACCATCGCCATCAATCGCCCCGTGACCGAGGCGTGGGTTAAATTCATGCAAATGGACAACCTGGTTCGGTCCGGCCGTCACGAAACGTGGGTGACGGGTGCAATCACAACGTTGCGGAAAATCGTAGCCATCTCTAAGAATACAATTACGGTCGACATTCCGCTGTCGGACTGCTTCGATGCAAAATTCTTGCCCCCCCCGGGAGCGACGGTCGAAAAAGTAATTCTGCCGGCGATGGTGATGCAAGCTGGCATCGAGCATTTGCGCATCGCTTCGCCTCCCCAGGCTGTGGAGATGACGGCTGCCACGTATTCGGGCCTACACATCGTCGGTGAAGATTGCTGGGTTCAAGATGTGACCATGGACAACACGGTGAACTCAGTCGGAATTGGAGGGCGACGGATTACGCTGCTGAAAGTGGTTGTGAATCACGAGAAGCACACGTTGGGAGCGGCCAAGCCTGCTGACTTCGGCACCAACGCCAGCCAACTGCTGCTCGACCGTTGTTCGGGCAAGGGGGACGAGGTGTTTTATGCAGCGACCGGAAGCGGTCAAACAGGACCCATTGTGCTGCTAAATTGCACTTTTTACGGCAATGGCCACATCCAGCCGCACATGCGCTGGTCGACGGGCATGCTGGTAGATAATTGCACGGTGCCTAACGGAGGAATCGACTACATGAATCGTGGCGAAATGGGAACTGGCCACGGTTGGACGATGGGCTGGGCCGTGGCCTGGAATTGCATCGCGAAGTCGTTTGTCATCCAAAATCCGCCGGGTGTGGATAATTGGATGATCGGATGCATTGGCGAGAACGTGCCCACCGCAAGACCGTTCGATAAAGAACCGAAGTTAACGCTGGGGATTATGGATTCGCCAGGCAAACGGGTCTCGCCGCAAAGTTTATATTTGGCGCAATTGTCTGAAAGGCTAGGCCCGCAGGCGCTTCAGAACATCGGCTACGAAGCGAACTCAGCGGAGATGTTTCCTGCTAAGAGCGTTAAACACTAGCGCACGGAGCGTTTGTGGTGGTTGATTCTTATATTGCTACGTGAAGACCTGGCCTCTAAGCCGACATCGGTTCAGCCTGGAATGACAAATTCCGAACGTTTGGCTATTTCCCTATTTTTATGTCAATTTTTGGGTCTAGTCGCTTTTTTTTCGTAAATCGCAATGGTACTCAGCGATAACTGTAGGGGCTTATCGGTCGGTTTATTGGGGATTCTATCTTGCTTGGGAGCGGTTGCATGCAACCTCTGTCGCGACGGCCGGGAGTGTTGGCGCGCACATTGATCCCAATGTCGCCAAGCTGTAACAGTTTGCTTACAAGTCTGATTACGGAAAACTTATTCGAGCCGAGTCCCCACACTGGCCGGCGAGGCACGAGGGGAACAAGGAGCTCGGCCTTTACGCTCGTCGAACTGCTGGTGGTGATTGCTATCATCGGCATTCTCATCGCCTTGCTGCTGCCGGCGGTGCAGGCGGCGCGGGAAGCAGCCCACCGCGGCCAATGCGCCAACAATCTCAAACAAATCGGTTTGGCGCTCCAGAACTACGTCAACGTCAAAAAAAGATTACCCCCCGGCCGTTACGGTTGCGATGGCTATCGCGGTGAGGAATGTGCAATTGCGAACACTCAGCTCCAATACTATTGCAACATGAGCGGCTTCGTGCTGATTTTGCCCTATTTGGAAGAACAACTGCTCTACAACATGCTTAGCCCGTTCGATTCGGAGCGACTGCTCACCGAAGACCCCACCATGCAGGCCTGGAAAACGGATCCAAACAAACTGAATGGGCTGGCACAACGACCAGCGGTGTACGTTTGCCCGTCGAGCCAAACACTCCCTACGCCCGACGGCCAGGCCCCCAATGCTAGCCCCTTCTACACCACGGGAACCTACGCCTTTGTTAGTGGCACCAATGGCCCATCGAATGGCGACAGTGCCGACCCGGTAAAGCTCCACAACACCGGCGCGTTTGTGTATCTGCTCACCAAACGCTTCATCGACATTACCGATGGCCTCAGCAAAACCGCCTTGGTGGGCGAAATTCGCGCTGGCAACACGGCGGTCAGCAGCAACATTTGGAGCGTCGCTAATCGACATCTCGATTCATTGCGTACAACCGAATTGCCGCTCAATACAATTCCCGGTTCTTCCACCCCCTCGCCTCCCATTTGGAATGACAGCGGCGTTTACATTGTTGGCGCGTTCGGCAGCGACCACGTGGGCGGCGGCAATTTCCTTTTCGCCGACGGCCACGTGCGGTTCTTCACCGATACCATCGACTCCAAAAACTACAATGCGATGGCTACCATCAGCAAGGGAGATTCTTTCAATCTCCAGTGATCGGACGATTTTTGGTCGGTCATGGTTGGGCATGGCAGCCGGCTGCGCACTCATTGCAACCATGGGCTGCGGTGACGGACGCCCCGTGCGGGTTCCGGTTTCCGGTCATGTATTGATCGACGGCAAGCCGTTGGCCTACGGATACGTAACCTTCGCCCCAAAGGACTCGCGGGCATCTAGCGGCGGACTCGATAAGGACGGCAAGTTTGTCCTTAGTTGCTTTGAATCAGGCGACGGAGCGGTTACCGGAAAACACCGGGTAACGGTTGTCTCGCACGAACCGATCGGCGCAGAAATCTTAAAATGGCACGCGCCGAAAAAGTACGCTGACTTCGATTCTTCCGGACTCACCCAAGAAATCACCGGGCCAACCGATTCGATTACTATCAATCTCACGTGGGATGGCCAACCGGGACCGTTCACTGAACGGCATTAAGAGTCAGTTTTAGCTTGGAGGCTATAACAAAACCGTATTTTTGATTTTTGGCCGTGTGGTTACCTTGATGTCGTTTGTTTTAGAGACGACCGATCAAGGAGGATTGTCATGGCCAAATTGCTGGTACCGGATGAATTATGGAAACGGATCGAACCACTTGCCGCCGATGGCCGAATCGAGCAAGGGCGGCCGTCGCCGCTGGCGTCTTTGTACTCCACCGCCAGGGCAATTTGCTCGGTATAGACCAGGTGATAATCAAGTGCCTCAATTAGCCGCTCCACGTTGCGGACTAGCCACGCCTCACAGCGGGCTGGGTCGTCTGTCGCTTTGCCGACGCTCCCACCACGGGAAAGAATCTTGTGCGGTAGCCGTGTGGTACTGATTGGCGTAACAGGATGGCCGTTTAATTCCCACCACAACGATTCGCCGGTTTTGGTGAGTAGCTTGCGAATTAAACGGCGGTCGGCCCGGGCAAAGTCGGCACACGTCGTAATGCCGTAGGGAGCCAGCTTGCGGCTGCTACGTTTGGCAATCCCAGTAATTTCATCCACGGGCCGATCAACCAGCAACTCGGCAATCTGTTCATCGCTGGTTGCGGTCCAGCAGCCGAACGGCTTGGCGTTGTCCGAGGCCAGCTTGGCGAGAGACCGCGTTTTAGAAATACCAATGGTGACAGGGATACCAACTTCATTGAGAATCCGTCGCTGCAATGGCCGTGGGTCAATGCCGTCAGCCTCAAAAAACATTTCGTCGATGCTGTAGTATTCGACTGTTGGGCTGACTGTTTGCAAAATGCCTAGCAGCCGACGTGACAAGCACTCGTACCATTCAAAATCCCGCTTCACGTAAATCGCGTGCGGGCATTTTGGCTGGGCTTCCCAGATTGGCAACGCAACGGTGACCTCGTAAGCCTTCAATTCATAGGACCGGGCAATTACACAGGCCCCTTGATTCGACAACACGCCTACGGGCTGACCGATTAGAAACGGGTAGCGTACCCGCTCCGCGGAAACGTAGAAGCAATCGGCGTCCAAGTGGCCTATCGGAATAGGGGATTGCGATACTATACAAAAGTACAGTCGGATGGGGGCTTTGTGTACAAAATCCGTTTTGAGTACAAATTCGCTGGGCTGTGTATAAATTCGTGGGTGCGACGAAAGCAGTGAACCCAGATGGCACCGGCGGTGTTAGATAAGCTGGTGGTCCGCAAACTTGATGCTCGCGGTATTCTCGGTCAGCAAAACCACCAAATTCCGCTGGTAGTCCAATTGCAACCTGCTAATCAACATGACGTGAATACCTGCTTGCCGTTGGTCATCGAGATGCCTGCCGTCGCGGGCAAGCCGGGCCGACCGAAGCAAAAGCCGACGGCGCTGGTCGCCGACAAGGCGTTCGACTGCAAATCGCTACGACAACTACTGCGTTGGCTCGGCATCGTACCCCTGATCCCCCATCGAGGACAAAGCCAGGCCGGTCTAGGAACGATGCGTTGGTTCATCGAACGCACGCTAAGTTGGTTGCATCAGTTCCGACGACTCCGCACCCGTTGGGACCGAAACCCGCTTGTCCATCAGGCCTTCCTGACCCTCGCCGCAGCAGTCATCTGTTATCGTACCTGGATCAATCAAAGTTAGTTTTGTCCGGTGGTTCTAAGGTCCCAGTAGCCAACAACGCACTAGTGCAATAGTAGCCGACGCTGGGAATGCCGTACGACTTTTTCACAAAATTGTTTGGATTGCCATTTGTGTTCCTGCATTCGCAGTGATCTGCACGTTTCCGACCTATACCGACGAATCAGATCGGTTTTTCGCTCGGCAACTTGGAAGAGGGATTATTGTGAGCTTAGGATTTGGTATAGCACTCGACGCCTGGTGGCAGAAAAGACGCAACCAAAAGCCATGAAACTCTGCTTCACAACCCGCCAGCAAAAACTCTAGCGGCTTCCTCTATTAATTTTATCCCAGATATTAAACCGTTTTTGTTATCTTACTTGCGCGGCAGTTATAGTGAGCTTGTGTAAGCCATTCTGTGTCAACTTTGTGTCAACTCGAACTATTGTTACACGCTAATGCAACTTCAGTATTTGCCTTGTCCTTTGCGGGCCCGACGGATTGCACTGACACAGAGCCCCTATTCAACAAACTGCAGACCCCCCAGGTTACAAACCGCCTCCAAGACTTTGTAATGGCTTACGGGCATCTTTAAACAAGCGTAGATGGGCGGGTTAACGAACATTTCTAGATCGCTTAGTTGGCGATGATTGGACAAAAGTACTACTGAGGGAACGTACTTTGGCTCGTAGTCACGTAAAAAGGAAATCACCCGGTCACTGCCGCCGCCGCGCAGTTCGTGTTCGATTAAGAGAAGATCCGGTTCAAATTCGGGCAATGTCACCAAACATTCCTCCACGTTCGCAGCGACTTCGACTTCGAAGCCTTTGTCCCAAAAGAAGCTTTGATAGATACTCAATAATTCCTCATCCGAATGTGCCACCAATAGCCGTGAATTCATGGCGGTCTCCATATTATTACTGGTGCCCATTCTTCATCAGTGCCCGAAAGCTCTTTCACGTGCACCGATCGAGGGTGTTGTCTTCACCCGATTCTAATTCCATTTTTAAATCTAAAAACTGCAAGAGATCTTTCACACTGATAATTCCCAGGAGTTGTTCGTGCTCAACCACCAGTAGACGGCTGCAGCCGCTACGCTGCATTTTTCCAAGAGCAGCCAGTGCATCGGCCTCCGGTGTAATTTCGATGGGTTCCAAATTTCTCTGCATGACCTCGCCCACTGTGCGCCGAATCCATTCGGTGCGGGGCATTTTGCTATGTTCTTGTGTGCTAATATATCCCTCCAAGTGTCCGTTCGACGTTACCGGAAATGCGCGGTGATGGAAGCGGTACACGTAATCTTCAACCCAATGAGATAGATCGAGAGACTGTGGCACCACAATCGGTTGAGAATTCATGAATCGCCGTACGGGCTCTCCCCTCAAGGCATTGCGAATTATGACCTGCCGATAACTGCTTTGCGCGGCATCATTGAGAAACATACCGATCAATCCCAACCAAATGCCTCCTAACCAATTTCCGGCAAAAAGTTGGACGATACCCCAGGCAATCAGCAGCCAGGCAAAAACTTGCCCGGCAGCTGACGCCCAGTGTGTGGCCCGACGCAAATTCCCCGTAGTCGCCCACAAAGCGGAACGTAGCACTCGACCGCCATCCAACGGAAATGCCGGAACCATATTGAACGCAAGCAGCAAAAGATTGATGGCGCCAAGATAACCAAACACGACGACTATCGGTGGAGACCAGCCAGCCTGATAACCCAACCATGCCAATAACCCAAAAACCAGTCCCAGGAGTAGGCTCACAAATGGACCGGCAACAGCCATCCAAAACTCGCTCGCCGCCGACGTTGGCTCCCCTTTAAGTTCCGAAACTCCGCCGAAAAGAAACAGCGTGATGCCTTGAATTGGCAAACCCCAGGAGCGGGCCACTAAGGCGTGGCCTAGTTCATGAAGAACGATACAGGCAAAGAAGGTCAATGCAGCAATCAATCCAAGAAGCCATCTCTGCCACAGCACAAGCTGTGAAGCGCTGGCACCAAAGTATTCATTTGTCCATGCGGGAATTGATGCAGATATCGTCAGTGTGATGAGAGCGAGGATAACGACCCAACTCAAGTTTACCGAGATGGGAATTCCAAACAATTTGAACAATCGCCAGCGGTAGGCGGACATGGCTCACCTGTGTTTGATCCCGCACTAACAATTTAGTCGATTTTCAAGATTGAAGCTCATCGAGTATAAACGGCAGCCCCCGGCCGGAGACGTTCCCGGTTGATGTACCAACCACCGGGGGCTGCCCCGCGCGTCAGTGGTTGGACTGTTGTGCCGGTTCGAAGAAATCCCAAAAGATTCCATTATTCGGGATGAATTCGACATATGGAAAATCGGCTTCCCAGGGATTCCGCGCCAAGGAGATGGCCCGCAGCAATTGATCGCGCTCGTTGGTAGGCAAATCCTTCTCGGCGTCAATATCCTTGCGAATTTGTTCACGCGATCCTTGGAAGTCTTTGGTTTCGAGCTTACCTTTATCGTCGCGGTATTTGATTTCCGCTTTGAATTGATCCTTGCTAGTGCGCGATAGCGACAAAGAATCGAAGCTGTTCCAACTGGCTTCCTCATCTTCTGCCGTCATCGGTCGCTGGGCATGCATCGACATTGGCCAATGCATTCCCATTGATTGCGGCGATTCGCTAGCCTCGGGCGAGTGCTCGCCTAAATCGACTTTAAGGTCCTCCGATTTGCCATCGTGCACAACGCCCAATTTGACTTGCCGTTCCGGTTTATCGTACCGCACCAATTTGACGAACTGTTCAGGCGAATATAGCCGTTGGTCGTCATACGTGATGAGCACATCGTCTGCCTTCAATCCCGCCTTTTCCGCAGGAGAGCCAGGAGCTACGCTAGCAACGAGCAGTCCAAATCCTTCTCCCAGTACGCTAGGCAGCTGGCTCACGAGTGCCTGCGGCAAAGAGGCAACGCCGATTCCCAAATAGGCTTGTGTTTTGGCGCCCGTTTTCATCGTTGAGTTCGCCGCCACCATTTTTAAGGGCGGCGTACTTTTGGACGTACTTTTGTCAGCCGCAAGAATCACTCCTACCACACCGACTAACCCGGCGACCGCCAACAAAGTTATCATTTGCCGTCGCATGACCAAGTCTCCTTTCATAATTTCAAGCCTCAATTCTCTGCTCACGCTGAGCGAAAGATAAACATAATTTGCGCTCGTTCTTATTTTCCCCGATTCTGCCGTCATGTTTGCCGTGACAACACCTCCAATTTCTAAATTGCAATAAGGGTTTTAGGATGCAGATGCTTCCTATAAGGAAGAGTCTGTCGGTCGTCGATGCGGCTTGGGTTGAAATAAATGACGGATAACTGAGTCCGTCTTATGTTCGAATTTTGATTTTACGAGTTTTGGATTCCTCGGTTTTTTGGAGTGTGATCGTGAGTACACCGTCGCGGTATTGAGCGTCGACATGATCTTCCTTTACGGCACATGGCAAAGTAATCGAGCGTGAGAATGAACCGATCCGCCGTTCGGATCGGTACACAGTGCGGCCTTTGTCTTCAAACTCCTCTTTTCTTTCGCCGCTAATGCTGAGTGTGTTGCCGGTCAGCTGGATATCAAGTTCCCCGGGTTTAATGCCCGGCACATCGAGGCGGACTTCGACGCTTGAATCGGTTTCGGTTAAATCCAGCGGCGGCAGTGCTGACCCGTTTGGCCAACTATCACTGGCCTCGCTCAAGAAATTTGAGAATAGATCGTCAATTTCTTCGCGCAATGAAAACAGTGGCCCTCGTCGAAGCCATGGCCGAATACGACGAGGCTCGCGTGCAGCGATTGCAGTTGACATTTTAATGCTCCTTTTCTCTGTCTAGGCAGTTGGTGGGTCTCTATCTTCAATTCCGGATTTCAGGCAAACTCTGGAAAAAATCTTGATCGGTTGGGACGTGGATTTAGTTTCGCTTGAGGCTGGGCTGCCTTAAAACGATCGCGAATCTCATCTCGGTAAACACAAACTTCGCGTGGCGCGTCAATGCCCAATCTCACTCGCCCGCCTTTTGTTCTAAGCACCTCGACGACGATTCGATTTCCAACGACGATCTTTTCTCCGACCTTTCTTGTCAAAACCAACATCTCAATCCTCCTTGGCAGCCTGGTAAACACTCAGATACGGAGGCCAAACGCCTGGCCTACCCAAATTGATTCCTTCAACATCATCAGGCCGCCAAAATCATTGTTAGGTTGGCGGCGAATGGCCTCAATCGGAAGAATTCGCGAACTTATGTCAGAATCGTCGAAAGTAGCTTTGTAGGGAAAAGTCTGAGATTACTGCGATATGCTGACGCCGTTATTAGTTTTGGCGCACAATTCGCTATAATTCGTGCAGAAGAAGTTTGCGCTGACCTTCCTGCGCCCCTTTGATCACCAAGCAATTGTGGGGGCAGTTCTCACGAAGATGCCTGTTAAGCATAAACCGCGAAACCTCATTCTGGCGGCTGCCGCAGCCTACATTGGTGCGGTGGCCGTGACAGATTTTGCCACGCCCCTGGTGCTGGACGTATGGGTTCTATACTTACCGGTAATTCTTGTGCCGGTATGGTTTAACTCAGCGCGTCTCGTCACCCTTACTGCTGGCGTGTGTTCGATCCTCATTGTCGGCGACGCAATGCTGCCACATCCACGCACGCCATTTCTATTTGCCCTCGGCAATATGGCGATGGGTCTGACCGCGCTTTGGTTGACTGCTTTCGCCGGAGTGACCGTTGTTAAGCGTGCCGAGGAAATTGCCCAGAAAAACCTGCATCTTGCCGAAAGTGAAGAGCGGCTCCGTTTAGCTATGGAAGGTGCGGGAATGGGAACATGGGATCGAAACCTGGAGACCCATAAGACGATTTGGTCCGATACGCATTTCAGAATGCTGGGGTATCAGCCAAAAGTCGGCGGAGAAGCCTCCGTGGAAATGTGGCAGTCCCTACTGCACCCCCACGATGTTGAGCGCGTTCTGAACGAGCAGGACAAAGCATGCCAAAATCGTTCGCTGTTCAGCACCGAGTACCGCATTCACCGTGCCGACAACGGCAGTACGACTTGGCTTGCGGTGGTCGGGCGGTATTTGTATGGCCCAGATGGCCGAGCCTTACGCTTCCTCGGTGTTTCATTCGACATTACACGCCGCAAGGATTTGGAGCGCGAAGTGCTGGAAATTTCCGACGAAGAACAACGGCGCATCAGCCACGAATTACACGACAGCGTGGGGCAGGAATTGACAGGCCTCGGCCTGATGGCAAACGCATTGGAGCAAAGTCTTCCTAAAACGGCAGTGCAACAGCGCATTGTTGCCAGGCTTACAGCCGGGCTGAATCGGATTCGCCAGCAAGTCCGGAATCTATCACATGGTCTCGAGCCAATTCAGGTCGAAACCTTGGGACTGTGGTCTGCGCTGGATGAACTAGTAACGAACACCAGACAACACGCGGGCATCGAAATATGCTTTGACTGTCCAGAGCCAGTGCAACCACTGGAGCGCGAGGCAGCAACGCATCTTTACCGAATCGCGCAAGAAGCACTCACCAATTCTTTACGTCACGGACATCCGAGCTGCATTAAACTGGGTCTCCATCGCACCAACAGGGGGCTTTCATTGACCATTCAAGACGATGGGCTGGGATTTGATCCGAACCGATCCATGACCGGAGACGGCATGGGACTGCACATCATGCGATACCGTGCACAGCAAATCGGCGCCACCCTCAATGTCTGTCAATCTGCGGCGGGTGGCGCATGCGTGACATGTACGTTAACAAACAAGCGAGGTGCCAATGGCGAATCTGCAGAACACAGCCACTGCGGCTGCGAGAATTTTGATCGTGGATGACCATCCCATTGTCCGCGAAGGTCTGGCGATCCAGATATCGACGCAGCCTGATTTGGAGATCTGCGGCGAGGCGGTAGATATCACTGGCGCATTGAGCGTGCTTGAGACAACTCACCCGAACGTGGCGATTATCGATATTTCATTAAAGAACTGTAATGGCGTCGATTTGATCCAGCGTATTAAACATCGAAATCCAGACGTGCGCATACTTGTGTGGTCGATGTACCCGGAGAATATCTATGCAGAGCGTGCTTTACGGGCTGGCGCACATGGTTATCTAAATAAGGCACAACCAACTCAACATGTATTGGAGGCAATTCGCACGGTACTGTCAGGCAAGGTCTACGTCAGCGGCGAGGTCGCGAACGAGATTCTACATGCCGTCGTTGGCGACCAGGTAAAAAGCCGATCGCCAATCGAGCAGCTTTCCAATCGAGAACTACAAGCTTTTGAATTAATGGGGCAAGGGCTCACCACCGATGCCATTGCTAACAAAATGCACGTGAGTCGCAAAACCGTCGACACATACCGATCACGCATCAAAGAAAAACTCGGAACGGAAACCATTCCGGAGTTGATCCAGCGTGCGGTCCGATGGGTTTTAGAGCGAAGTAGCTCGACGATATCTTAGACGTAAGTTTAGTGCGTCACCGAAGCCTTTAAGCCGTCGCCAATCCACTGTTTTGCCTCTTCGATCGCCGTGAGATCAAAATATTTGATCTTTGCAGTGGTAAATGGTTTGCAAAACACGGCCATGCCCGCTTCCCAACGATTTTGACCGACTAGTGCCAAGCGCTCGATGTCGCGGAAATGGCGAAAATCAAATTTAATGTCTTCCCATAATGCGCCCGCCGTCCAACCGTGAAAATCGCGCATCACGACTAGCATTCGTATTTTGCCGTGCCGTTGGATCGCTGCCTCAACAGCTGGAAGGAAATGACCGTAGTCTTCCTTCGTGAGCTTGTCGCTTAAATCTACCTCAATCGCTTTGTCTTCCTTGATTTCGCAAACTTCAACTGACATGGTACACCTCCCTTGGATTGCAACGCAGAGAACTGCTTTGGCGTTTTGCTAACGACCAGCCACACAATTATATGGACTTGAAGTTTTATAATTCGGGCTCGGTCAATAAAGCCTGCTTTAGTTCTTTCACAATGTGTACCCATTTTTTCCATCGCGGATAATTTCTGACGTCAGATTCAGGGAATCTCTTACATAGTCCGCTATGCCACTGGAATTGTGATCAACGTCGCGTCCCAAGTTCAGATTCACGACCTGACCAGCCTCTTAGAGCGTATAGAGAATAGTGGCCGTGAAACGAGTCATGAACTCCTAGAAGGAGACTTCAAATGAGTGCAGTGGAGAAAGTTCTTGAGGGCAGTCCGCCAGACATACAAGATTTGTTCGTTGCATTGCGGAGCGACAATCCTCTCGAACGTGAGCGAGCACGAAATAAACTGACAATTCTCGGCCGGGAAGCAATAGTCCCACTGATCCGTGAGTTGAAGTCTCCCATCGTTCACGCGCGGTGGGAAGCTGCAAAAGCACTGTCGCAAATTCGAGATGTAAATGCGGCTAACGCGCTCGCCGAAGTCATGGACGATGAGAATCATGATGTCCGGTGGGTCGCCTCACAAGGGCTCGTTCGACTGGGAGCGAAAGGGTTGGAGCAGACTTTGCTAGCGCTGCTTTCCCATGGCAACTCCATTTGGGTACGAGATAGTGCACATCATGTGTTGTCGCACTTCGCTCATCGAATGGGAGGCGAATATCTATTGCCGCTGTTGGCATTGTTTAACGGTTTTGAGCCGGCAGTGTCGGTTCCGCCCGCAGCGTTAACGGCATTACACACATTGCAGAAACATAACAATAGCGCAGCGCCAAAAGTGCAAAGAATCAAAAGCAATTAAATTTAAGCAAGGAACTGCTTCGGTTTTATTGAGTCGCAATGGTTTACGGGGATCGTGATCATGAAATTTACATCTTGCGTTGAAGCCTGCCATTGCTGTGCAGACGCTTGCCATGCAGTGAGAACCAAGCGTCCGACGAACGGAATAATGCCGGAACAAGCCATGTGTCGCCGATTAGCGGCCAATTGCGCTCAGTTTTGCCGGACGACCGCTGGATTTGTCAAACGCGATTCAATGTTTGCCCGGGAAGTTTGCGGTTTGTGTGCGCTAATCTGCGATGCCTGTGCCAGTGAGTGCGAACAGTACCATTCCATGCAGGTTCGAAATTGTGTCAGCGCTTGCCACAATTGTGCTAATGAGTGTCGTCGAGTTTTGGCATTCCAGGACGAACCGGAGGAGTAACCGGAACAGAATTAAGTTCATACGGCACATGACCTCAATAAACCTTTAGATTGCACGACGCAATCGTACTATGTTGGGCAGAAGGTCCTAGGCCATCATGATCAGAGAGCAATTTACCCTTTCCAGTCCAGCTTTCGTAAAGGGCGATTTAATTCCCACAATCAATACGAGCGAGGGGAGCGATTATTCCCCATTTTTGGCTTGGCATTGTCCGCCTGGAAGTTCGCAAAGCTTCGCTCTCATCATGGATGACCCTGACATTGCCAAGGGACATTTCACTCATTGGATTTTGTTCGATATTCCTGCCGAAGTTCGCGAACTCCCCTTTAATGACCGCACGATTGGTATCGCTGGCAGCAATGACTTTCAAAACGTGGGATACAGTGGACCTCGCGCGCCTCAAAATCAGGGTCGCCATCGTTACTTTTTCCACCTGTTTGCCCTGGACGTAGAATCGCTCAAGCTTCCCGCAGGCGCCAGTCGGAAACAAGTTGAAAGTGCCATGCGACCCCACATCGTAGGAACCGCCGAGTTAATGGGCTGCTTCGGGCACGCCCGCAGCCATCGCTAAGTCTGAGGCTGACATGAGTGACTTACAACCGAATCAGTCGACTCAATGTTATACGTTTGAGGTCAGAGACAAAAAGCTGACCTTGGATTTTCCGCGCGCCTTTGCTTTGGGCGATGCGTTATTTGAGGCTGGGCGGCTGCACGAAGCTCGGCACATTTTTGAGACGCTGGCAAAGACAACTGATCGTGGCCCCCGCGCGAAAATTATGTTGGCCCAGTGTGAAGCAAGCTTGGAGCATTTCGCTGCTTGCTCCGAGATCCTTGAAGCGGCGTTTAGCGGCGAATCAAAACCAGTTGCAGAGGAACTGCATACCGCCTTTGTCTTTCACAAAGTTGGCTTTCGCGACGACGCGATCCGAGCCACTAGCAAATTGGCAATAAAGTTCGAAGGTGTCCCGACGCTCTGTCTTGTACTCGGGGATTTATTCGCTGAGAATGGAAATCTGGAGAAAGCAAAAAAGTGCTGGAAGTTAGCGGTCAAGCGAGATCTACTGCGGGGAGGAGTTGCCATTTCGGCAAACCGACGTCTGAAGGCCAAGGGCACTGCGAAAGATTCGTTCGGCAAGAATCGGCATGAAAAGTAGGACTACCACGCTGCGGAAGGCGTCGGGGATCTTTATGTGAGCGTCTTGCAGGGGGTCGATTGAAAAGTCTCCACTGACGTTACGCTGCAGGCAGACATCCTCAAGCTTTTCAAGAGCCTTTCCTCTCATCCACTGGACTTTCCAGCAATGGGGCTCGTTGGCGAGAGCAAATCGAGAAAGGAATGTAGAATTTTTGCAGCCACTTTCAACAGCAAAAATTTGCTACTTCGAGAGTAAAGACATTCACAAAGCTCGCGAGTGGGTGAAGAGCACCTGATACGGAAATGCTCGTTCGTTGAAGCTTTCCTAACGCAGGATCCAACCATGGTGGCCGCAAATATAAATGAGAATTGGGGGCAATGTCCAAAGTGTGGGTCGCCTGTTTTAGTCAATCCGAATACAGGTCGAGCAGAGCCGTGCGCCAATTGCTTAGCGTTATCATCCAAGGCAGGTTTGTTTGCAGGCGGGTATTGGATTATTGCCGGGTTGGTCGTTGTCGCCTCGATCGTATATTTCTGTTTGCGACTGATAAATCGTTGATGACTTTGAGAAGTCGCTCGATTCGGATCCAATATCAAAAGCGCATCGCAATTTAGTCGCGTCGGTCATGTCGGCCGCCGCGATCCGAATTGGGAAGAAATTGGGAAGCATATTGCCCCGCACTGTCGCCACAGCACTACAATGCAACCACAACGTGGATTTGTTCGTTTCCGTTACCCAGGCAAGACTTGCGACACAATCGCACGCCCAACGCCGCACTAACCCAACATCATCCCCAACATCATCAGCGAAGACTCAAAATCCAGTACACTCACGGGTGGGAGGTAAAGTCCTCTCTCCGGTTTTTCGCTCCCAAAGTGCCCAAGGTGAGCGTGACAGAAGCCTGGTAATCTGGGTCAGCCGGTCGGTTCGACCTGGGCGAGCAAGAGCCACCAGATGATCCTAGTTCTGTCTGGACAGGGTAATAATCGCAGTGGCAAGCCAGGTTGTCAGCGATTCCGATGAGTACGCATCGCAGCCGACGGTTGGCGGACTGGAACGTGCGCCGTTCATTTAATTTCTGGATTTCGATGCTGGCGGCGA
>DATJYL010000206.1 GCA_035499655.1 Pirellulales bacterium | reverse complement strand
CGCTGCCACCGGTAAGGAATTACTCTTCGATGACTTCTTTCAGCAGCTGAACGAAATGGGGAGACTTGCCCGATGCGCTGAGTTCGGCCGCTTTTTTGTCGGCGTATTTTCGTTCGTTGTATTCGAACTTGACGATCGGCTTCATCGATTGATTGTAGACAGCCCAGAAAGCCTTGAGGCGCACTTCCTTGGGGGTTTTGGCGCGACTTTTGCGCTTGGCCGGCGGTTTTTTGGCCGCCTTTTTTTCGCCGGAATCGGCGGCTTCGGCTTCGTCGTTTTGGGCACGCAACTCTTTACGATTTAAGATTTTTTTGGCCATGAGGCGCTCGCGGGGTTCGATGAATACGCCCGCCAGATGGCGGCACGCTTGAGCGGTGTCACGGAATTCTAACCGAATTCCGCTTGGGAGACTAGCAGGCGAGGTGCATTCCTGCGGTCCGATGGATTATGGTCCGATGGGTGTGGCGCCAGGGGGCAGCACGCCCTGGCCCTGCTTCACATATTGGGTGCGGCCGGTGGCATATTCTGTGGCCGCAGGGAGATCAGCACTGTTTGTGGCGGGCTGTCCCTTTTGGGCCGCTTCGAACAGTTTCCGCAAATAAGGGCGGCACCAGCCGCAGCCGGTGCCAGCGCCAAAGCACTGGCTCATTTGGCTGGCGCGGCGCGGCTGTTCGACCTGCAAAAAATTCAGCACCTTTCGCTTGGTGACGTGAAAGCACAGACATAGTTCGTCGTCGAGTTCCATGTTGCGTGGCCTGTCATTCGCCCTGGAATTGCTCTTCGCCCGCTGTGGCTAATCGCAGCGCAATGCGGCAGGCCTGATGAAAGGCCGCAATATCGAGCCGTTCCGAAATGGTGTGGGCATTCATCTGGCCGCAGCCCAGCGTGACTGTGGCAATGCCGTGCTTGTGCATCCAATTGGCGTCGAGGCCGCCGTTGGAAATTGCGCGTACTGGAGTTAAGCCGAAGCCCCGGAGGGCTGCCTCGGCGACCGATATGCACGTTTCGTCGTCGTTGAGCTTGAATGATTCGTAATCTAATTGACCATCGAAGGTCACTTTGCCTCGCGCGCCGTGAGCACTACGAACTTGCTTGACAGCGGCAAGGAACGCGGTTTCGATGGCACGCACAATTTGCTTTCGAAACTTGGGATTATGACTGCGGGCTTCGGCTTTGAGCAGCACTTGATCGGTAACCACGTTGGTGGCCGCGCCCCCTTGAATGACGCCGATGTTGCTGGTTCCACGGCGTTTGCCTTTGACGATTTGACCATGCCAGCCTTCATTGTACAGCCGGCTGATGGCCAGCGCGGCAATGGCAATGGCGCTGACTCCCAGCTCCGGCGCGGAGCCAGCGTGGCTGGCAAGCCCTTCGATTTGGATTTGCATGCGGTAGCCGCCGGTGGCGCCCATGGTCACTTTTTCCGGCGTGCCGCCATCCCAATTGAAGGCCAATTTCGGTTGGCCGAGTAACTTCACGTCGGCGTGCCGCGCGCCGTACAACCCGACTTCTTCTTGAATGGGCCAGAAAAAAGTCAGCGGAGGATGCGGCAAGTTGTTTCGCAAAATCGCCAGCGCCGCGCACAAAATCGCAGTGGCTCCAGCCCGATCGTCGGCGCCCAAGCCGGTTTTAGCATCGGCCGAACGGACAAAATCGCCTTCGACAATCGGTTTGCAGCCCAGGCAAATGGGCACGGTATCCATGTGGGCCATCAGCAGCCGTCGAGGGGCACGCAGCGTGCCGGGCAATTTCAAAATCAGATTGCCCACTTCACCGGCAATAGGTGTGCGGTGATGAGCGGTATCGAGCAGAATGGCCGATTCCGGCGCCCCCGCGTGACGCAGTTGATCCATAATAAACTGCGCCACCAACCCCTCGTGGCCGCTGAGGCCGGGCAGCGACATCATTTGCATGACCAAGCGGAGCGCTTCGGCGAGATCGGGTTGGGCGGCGGCCGAAGCAGAAGTTGCTTCCGGCTCTCTCAGTGACGTATTCCGAGCAGAGGTAGTCTTTTTACGTGAACGAAGGGCTGGCGATTTTTGAGCCATGATGCGGATAGAATGATCGATATGGATTGCCGCTTGTTGCCCGAAGGCTGCTATCCTAACCTAAGTAATGACGCTGGGGTATCGTCAGGCTCGCTTCATTCAGTCATTATCGGACCACTTCACGGCTGGCTGCACACTGCCTGCGGCCTACCGTTGCGGAATCATAGCATGTTGCATTTATTGGATCCCGCCGTGTTTGCCACGCTGCCCAACTGGTTGGCGCAGTCAGCCGGCGGTGCGCCGGCATATCGCGCCGATCAAATACGCCAATGGTTGTTCGCGGGCTGGGCGGAATCGTTTGCGGAAATGAGCAACTTGCCGAAGCAGTTGCGCGAGCAATTGGCGGCCGAATTTACGATTTGGACCACGGCCGTCGAGCGGCATCATCGGGCAGCCGACGGCACGGAAAAGCTGCTGTTGCGCTTGCACGATGGTCATCACATCGAGTGTGTGTTGCTGCGTGACGGCAGCCGGCGGACCATTTGCATCAGCTCGCAGGTCGGTTGTGCAATGGGCTGCGTATTTTGCGCGAGTGGTTTGGATGGTGTGGTGCGTAATTTGACGGCGGGCGAAATTGTCGAGCAAATGCTGCGCTTGCAGCGGTTGCTGCCGAAAGCAAGCGGCGCGGACACGAGCGGCCAGGGCTTTACAGAGGCCGGTGAATCGGTCGAAGCAGCCGAAGAGCGGCTGAGCCACATTGTGGTGATGGGGATGGGTGAACCGTTGGCGAATCTCGATCGGTTGCTGCCGGCGCTGGGCGAAGCGACCAGTTCGACGGGCTTAGGCATCAGCCATCGGCGGATCACCATTTCCACAGTCGGCTTGCCGCCGGCAATCGATCGGCTGGTGGAGCTCGACGCCCGCTTTCAATTGGCGGTTTCGCTGCATGCGCCCAACGACGATTTACGCAACCAATTGGTGCCGGTGAATAAAAACATTGGCTTGACGGCGATTGTGGCGGCGGCGGACCGTTATTTTGAAGCGTCGGGAAGGCGGCTGACCTTTGAGTATGTGTTGCTGGGCGGGCTGAATGACAAGGCGGAGCAGGCTCGGGAGTTGGCCCAATTGCTGCGTGGCCGGTTGGCGCTAGTCAACTTGATTCCGTACAACGCGGTGCCAGGATTGCCATACCAAACGCCGACGAAAAAAGCGGTTCAACAGTTTGTGCAGACACTGGGGCAAGCCGGGTTGAACGTGCAAATTCGCGAGCGTAAGGGGGACGAAATCAATGCCGCGTGCGGCCAACTGCGGCGAAGCCAGGTGGGGTTTCAACTACAGTAGTGAGTTAGAAAATGGGGCAGCAGGGAGCAAGCCGTGGATGTGAAAAATTTACAGCAGGTTGAGGCGTTCATCACCAAAGACGGCTCGGAAATGCGCGAGCTGCTGGCACATCGCAATTCGTGCATTGCCAAGCAAAGTTTGGCCGAGGCGCGCGTTTCGCCAGGGGCACGCACGGCGGCGCATTTTCATTTCCGCACGGAAGAAATATATTACATTCTGCGGGGCACAGGGCAAATGACGATTGATGCCCAACAGCGGCCGGTCGGGCCGGGCGATGCCATCGCCATTCCGCCGGGGGCTGTACACACGATTTTGAATTCGGGAGACGAGGCGTTGGTATTTTTGTGCTGTTGCGCGCCGGCTTACGAGCATGACGACACGGTATTGGTATAGCGGTAAAAGCGGCACGTTGCGATCGTCACATGCCGCAAATTTTGCCAAGGCCGCAACCTCCAGCAGCATGAGGATCGGTCGTGAACTGATTAGTCCTTTGCGGGCCAATGAGGAGTGCTGGCCGCGAAATCGTCGTATTCGATAATTTCGGTCGGTGTGATTGTACGCCGACGAATTTTCGGAACGGCGGACATTTCAAACACGGCGAAGGGCACGATTCTCAGTCGATTGCCGTGCTATCGTTTTCCGATTTAAGGTTTTAGGCCTCTGTGTGCCAAGAGGGACGATATCACTTCGTCGCAAGGAGTAAGTGGAAGAGGCCCAGGCAATGGGAAGACGGCGTAAGGGATGACCCATATGATTTCCAGCCAGCGCAGCCCTTTGTGGCCCTATCTGCTGGTTCTGAGCGGATTGTTTTTGCTGAGCCTGGCGGTGCCCCGCGGTTCGCAGCCGAATATGGAAGCGGACGGACTACGATCGCTGGAGCGGCAACGCGCGCAGGTTTGGAACCGCGACGCGGGCGGCACGGTGGCAATATTGCGTCCCTCGGCGGAGAACGTGGCCGCTCCGGTTGGCTTCGCGCTTTCGGCGGATTCGGGCTGGCCCAGCTCGTGGAAAAATGACGAGCAGCATTTGTATTTGTCCGAGGCCACCAATTCTCCAGCGACGGGCAACTCGGCAGCATCCAGTGCAATTGGTCCTTGGGCCGAATCCGTGGCGGAAAAAATTGCCGACTTAAGGCACTTCGAACTATTTCAACATTTGCCGCAAGCCGGTGCAGTAAATTCGCAATCAAGAGCTAACGCAACCGCTTCGGTGTATTGGCCGGCACCTAAAAGCCTGATGGCGCAGCTAGAACATCTGGGGCAAACCGGGGATTGTTCCGCCTGGGCGATACAGGTGGAGCAATTGTGCGTGGCCTTGTGCCAAACCTCGCCGGGCGATTCGCAGCAGGCAGCTGGGATTGTGCAGCAGTTGGAAATACTAGCCCGGCAGGCAGACAAGCTGGATGGGGCGTTTAAGTCGGCCAGCACGGCCGCTGAGTTGCGGCGAGTGCGCTATGCGTTGGAACGCCGGTTGGCGGTGTGGAGCGTAGCTGTCTTGAGTTCCGGGCAGTCGGCTGTTTATGCGGATGTACTGTCAGCGGAGGAGCGTCGTCAACGGTTGGAGCAGTCGCTGACAGCGGCGGATACTTGGGTCCGATCGCTTCCCTATGCCGACGCTTGGAGAACCTATTTGCTTTTGGACGACGTGGCCCAGTTGGCCAACGCCAACCGAGCCGTTTCGGCCGATCAATCACGGCTGATTGCCAAGCGTGCGTTGGCCCGCCTGCTGCCAGAACAAACGACCGAGGCCCAACGCCGCGTATTGCAAAATCAAACGCTGGAAGCGCTGGCCGATCAATTGCGGACATGGACCGGCGAAGCGGTGGATATGCACGACGTACTGGCCGGCGTGGAACAATACGAAACCAGCGGCCTACCGAGTGATGCCCATCAAGTTGCCGTCGCGCTGCGGCAGTTGGATTTGTCGGGGTCAGAGCAAGATCGCCAGTTAGCGCAGCGGCTGGACGAGCATTATTGCAATGCTAATCTTCGCATCGCTGTTTCGGCGGAATTACTGAACCGCCTGTCGCCGGAGCCGCCGACGGAGAATGGAGTCGTTCGCGATACCATATTGGGCGCTGCTGTCAGAGGAACATCGACAACCAATTCGCAATTGCACGTCAAGCTCATCCCCGATGTGCAGCGGCTGCATTTGTGGATCGAGACCCAGGGAACGGTCGACTCAAGCACCCTGTCGACCAGCGGACCGGCAACATTCAGCAACAATGGCCGTTCCGATTTTTTGGTGCATAAAGCAGTTGTTTTGGATCGCCAAGGAGTGTGGATTGCCAATGCCGCGGCGGAAGCGAATACCGACACCCAACTAACCGGCGTCCGCACGGATTACGACAACGTGCCGTTGTTGGGCACATTGGTCCGCAAATATGCAATTTCGCAGCACCATGCGATGCTGGGCGCCGCCGAGCAGGAGACTGATGCAAAAGTCGCTACCCAGGCCAACCAGGAAGTCAATGCGCAAGTTAAAGAGCAGGTAAATGAAGCCGAGCGCGCCGTGCGAAAAGAAGTGCTCGATCCACTGGCCAAACTGAGTTTGACGGCCGAACCCATTACGTTGGAAACCACCGCACAGCGGTTAACCCTGCGGCTGCGGATAGCAGGTCAAAATCAATTGGGTGGCCACACCGCGCGGCCGCAAGCTTTGTCCGACAGCATAGCCAGCGTTCAAGTTCACGAATCGGCATTGAACAACATCTTGGATCAGCTTCAACTGGCGGGCCGCAGCTTCACATTACCGGAACTTTATCGGCATGTGGCCGAGGAGCTGAGTTGGGACCAGACCGATGCGCCGGCCGATTTGCCGACGGATGTGCGGGTAACCTTCGCCGCCAAAGACCCGGTGCGCGTGCGCTGCCAGGCTGGCGTGGTGCAATTGACGTTGGCGATTGACGAACTGGAACAGAAAGGGCGGCGATGGAACGATTTCCTAGTGACCGCCAACTACCAGCCGCAGATCGAAGACTTGCACGTGCGATTACTCCGCCAAGGGGCCATCGAATTGGGCGGCGACAATTACAAAGGCCAACCGGAACTGGCGCTACGGGGAGCATTCAGCAAGCTGTTTCCGCGCGAACGATCATTTGAGCTTATTCCGGCATGGATTGCTGACAATCGAAATCTAGCCGACCTGTGCATCAGCCAGTGCGTGGTGGAAGATGGATGGCTGGCTTTTTCGTTAGGCCCGCAGCACGATAACAACGCACAAAGCGCGATGCGGCTACCGGCGATGACCAATCGGTAGATTTATTGTGCGGTTGAATGTGCTAAACCGCAAGCGCATGAATTCCGGAAGATTGTAGCGGGATTTTTTAGCGCGCTGACTTGGGTGGATCGTTGAATCCGTAGCGTCCACGGAATTCCGCAGCCGGGTATTTACGTTCGTTCTTGAGCATTTTGCGGCGAACAGCTTCGGAAACATCGATTTGTAATTCGTTAGCCAGCGCCAGGCTGTAGCACAGGATGTCGGCCAGCTCGTCGGCGACTTCCCCCCGTTTATCCGGCTGTGCGGCGACGGCTCGCGATTGTTCGATCGAAAGCCACTGAAAATGCTCCATTAACTCGGCGGCCTCGATAGCCAGCGACATCGACAGGTTTTTTGGCGAATGGAATTGCTGCCATTCGCGGGCGGCTACAAAATTGGCAACCAGCGTGCGCAGCTCCGATAACGTGGTGATTTGGTCGCTCATGGTCGGATAGTTGGTAAATGGACTGGGGGTTGGTAGTCACAGGGCCACAAATGAATGTTGATGAAAATAGATTAACACAGAATAGCAAGATTAAAACCGACATACCGGTGCCGACGTTTAATCGCACCAACAGCGGTGTTTATCTGCGTGCATCTGATGGTTCCCTTGATTCGGCAAACTTGTCAAAGATGGCTTTGCTTTGAACGCTCCAATGAACAGGGCGACAAGCGACCGCGCTTTTGCTAAAATTTCATTGCGAGTTTCCATATTGTAGGCTGAATGTCGGACGGCGGAACATGCGAATTGCTTACCTTGATTGCGCCAGCGGAATTGCCGGCGACATGTTGCTGGGCGCGTTGGTCGATGCCGGGGCTCAGTTAGCCGCCATTCAAGCAGGCGTGGCTTCGTTGGGCTTGCCGGGAGTGAAAATCGCCGCCACCGAGGTGCGCCGCAAAGGGTTCCGTGGCCTCAAAATCGAAATACAACATGAGCCGCAGGACAAGCATCGGCATCTGCATCACATTGTCGAGATGATCGATGGCTGCACGCTTTCGCCCCGGGCCAAAGAATTGGCCAAGCGCATTTTTACACGCTTGGGCGAGGCCGAAGCGAAGGTGCACGGCATAGAAATTCGCAAAGTGCATTTTCACGAAGTGGGGGCCATCGATTCCATCGCGGATATTGTGGGCAGTGCAATGGGGCTGGACCTGCTGGGCATCGAGCGAATTGAAGCCTCGCCCGTGCCGACGGGCCACGGTTTTATCACCATTGCTCATGGGAGGTGCAGTGTGCCGGCTCCGGCAACGGCTGAATTACTCCAGGGCATTCCGCTGGTGGCGAGTGATGTGGAAGCGGAATTAACGACGCCCACCGGCGCGGCGATTTTAGCGGCATTGGCCGAGCGTTTCGGGGCGCCGCCGCCGATGACCGTGCAAAAAATCGGCTACGGCGCCGGCACGCGCGACTTTGAGCAGCAGGCCAATTTATTGCGAATTCTAGTGGGTGACTCCGCCGAAGTCGCGAAAGTTAGCACGGGAAACGTCCAAACCGAGACGCTGTGCCTGCTGGAAACCAATCTGGACGATGCCAGCGGCGAAGTGATAGGCCACTGCGCGACGCAACTGTTTGAGGCCGGCGCATTAGATGTGTTTTCTTGCGGCATCCAGATGAAAAAAAATCGCCCGGGGGTGCTGCTGAGCGTTCTGTGTCAACCGAGCGAAGCGGAGCGGATGGAGGGAATCATCTTTCGCGAAACGACAACACTAGGCGTGCGGCGATCAACCGTCAGCCGCCGCAAGCTCGCGCGCAAGCCGCACACCGTGACCACGCCGTGGGGACCAATCGACGGCGTCTTGGCTATGCTGCCGGACGGGCAGGTGCGATTTTCGCCCGAGTTTGAATCATGCCGTCTAATGGCCAAAAAACATCACTTGGCGCTGCGCATTGTCTTTGAAGCGGCGTTGCGTGGATTTACGCCGTCGAACTGATCAGCGTTGGCGAAATTCAACACTCTCACCCCGGTCCTCTCCGAGGGGGAGAGGGAGTCAGCACCTTTGAGCTCAGCCCTTTAGTAGGGTAATCACCCGGCTGAGCAAAACGATCGTACCAACCACGGCCGCCGCCAGCGAGGCAAACAGCACGGCGGCGCTGCCGGTGTCCAAGGCGTCGCCCAGGTGTGGATTGTGATCTTTATCAACCGCTTTGGCCAAATGCTCCATCGCGGAGTTGAACATCTCTGCGGTCAGAACGCCACCAATACAAAGCGACAATATACACCACTGGCACAAATTGCATCGCAGCAACACTGCACCTGCAAGGACTGCTAGGGCCACAAAGATGTGTACACGAAAACTGCTTTGGCCGCGCATGCCGCTGCGCACTCCACGAAAAGCATCGCGGAATTTTTCGTACCAGCTACGCGGCGGTGTCAAGCGTTCGCCGGACGAATTGGCGGCGGACATGAGCGATAAATTCCCAGGCTATATGGTAATAACGAACGTCTAAGGACGCACAAACGACGAAACACGAAACAACCTTTACCCTAACGTCTACGTCACTGCTTAGACATTAGACATTCGTCCTTCGTCATTATCTACTCTAGCCCATACACGCCGGCAGGCGGGACGTCGATTTGCCCACGAGTGACTGAGGGATCGTGGCCCAAGAATCGCGGAATTAGCGCCACACTAAAGCCCACGTTCCCACGGCTGACGTCGACATTCACTCCCATCGTGAAGAGAAACGATTCACCCACCCGCGTCAGTCGGAAGCTTTCGCCGATGTTCCCTTGGTTCCGCATGTCGAAAGAGGTGCCAAACGTAGAGAGCCATTTTTGCGTCATGCGGTAGGTGTAACTGGCGGTGATCACATCGCTGGAAATGGGCCCTTCGTAATCGTTGAATCCCAAATACAGGCTGCCCCGCGGCGGTCGGCTGATGAAACCACCAACAGAAGTGTACCGCTGGCCATCGCTGAAGAAATCGTATCCGCCGTACGAAACGACTGTGAGCCGATCACCCACGAACCAGTGGAAATCATAATCAAGCAAACCGGCTGCGCTGCCGAAGTTTTGGTCGGGGTCGGGAAAGATTTCGAAGTCGGTATCCAGCGCGATCCAATCGACCACGTGTTCCTGACCTGGAATGCCACGCTTGGTTTGCCAGCGTTGATCGATATCAAATTTGATTTCGGTTTCGTCGCCGGCAATTTCGGTCGGACCGGTTGCCCAACCCATCAGGTCGCGCCGCAGCGCGTAAAATCGTTCGTCGAACTGCAACGGCACTTGAAATGGGGTGAGCGGCGGCGGCGCGATGAAGGGGTAATCTTCAAAGGCCAATCGCCGCCGAATCGCTTGAATGTTGTTGTCGTCGATCTCGTCGTAAATAGGCAACGTACCCAGGTCGTTTCCCGTGGCGTTGGCGTAAAAGAATTCCCCGTTGAACACAACTTTATGAGCTATACCATTGACGTTCCACAATTCGCTCTGAATGGTGGGATTCACCGACCACATCGGCATTGTGGCCCGCAAGCCGAATTGACCATAGGCGCGATCGAGGCTGCCTGTAACATCGCCCGTGGTAGGGTCAAACTGGCCGGCGCCCCAGTAAGCGACTTCGCCCAGCGCATAAGGGACGAATTTGACTGGCCCCGCCTGAAAGGGCAAATCAAACTCGTTCCGCGTGGCCGCCCGCAATCCGTGAGCGTCGACGTCGTACGGCAAGAAGTTAAACTGTGATTGGTCGGTCGGATCGGTTGGCTCGTTGACTTGGTCTTGCCGCAAATAGCCGACGTTTGTGTGTTCGTACCAGGTAAAGGCATCATCCAGCAACGGCTGTCCGAGCCAGTAATGATCGAGCTTAGGCAGGTTTTCTGTCTGCGTGAAGAACGGATCGGCATTCGCCGACGCACTCAATTCCAGCGACATGTTATCCCACGTATGGCGCAGCCCCAGTCGGTCGACCTGATCTTTTTGTTCTTCCCATTCCTGTTGATAGTACTGCTCCAGGAAGTTGCGATCGGTTACTTCGCCCAGCTCTAGCCGGAGTTGCCAATCGGCGGGCAAATCTTCTTCGAAGCGTCCCAAAGTGCGGCCGCGGCCGGGCTGCGGGAAGGTGAGGTCGCGGCGGTCCAAGCCCAAGTTGTCGGTACCGTGGTCGTCAATGTACCAAATATCGATAAAACCTTCCGATCGCCCCGCGGGATCAAAAAAACCTGGCCGGCTGTAGCCAAACTTCGTGCCGCCCCCCAGGCCGCGCAAGCTCAAATAATCGAGACTGGCGGTCCAATCGGTCCCCTGCGGCGGATGGCGGAGTCCCAAAATTTCGTACGGGTTGAAATCAATCAGCACCTGGTTTCCAAACACGTCATCGTGCCGATAGGCGAAGCTATTGACGTAGAGCGGCGGTCGTTCCAAGTCCCCGGCAAAGAACGGCCAATAGAAGACCGGCACTCCCTCCACCCAGATCACGTTATTTTGCCCAGTGACCATTTGTTCGTGATCGGTGATCGGCTCGTCCGTTTGCGGATTGATTTGGGGTTGGCCGGTGAAGGGATTAATGGCCGGAACTTGTTCATCTTGCAGCGTGAGCAGGCCCGATTTGAATTCGTACGTGGGAATTCCTAAGCGACTGGTTGTGAGGCTGGCGTTTTGGGCGACAAAACGATCGCGGTCGACTTGCCGCAATACCTCGGCTTTCAAGCGGACTAAGCCCTCGAATCGCGGCACGGGCGTCAGCAGTTCGGCATCTAAAATCACGCCGTTGCGTTGATTCACGTTGTAGTACATGGCCTTGGCTTGCACCACGCGGTCCCCTTCGCGGAAAACGATGTTTCCCTCCATGTACAGTTCCAGAGGCGTGTTGTTTTGCTGGATCGTGGTCGTGCCAAAGTTGCCCGTGGTCCACACTACCAGTCGATCCGCCGAAACGTCGATCGAACCTGCAAAACCGAGTGGGCCGCTGTTGGGCAAGCCATCGATCAAAATGTTCACGCCGTTGGTGACAGTCGCCACGGTTTCGTTTGAGCCATTGGATTGCGAGTCGAACTGAACCGGCACGTCGCTACGCGGGATGACACGAATTCGGCGCGTGCCTAAAGGAGGGCCTTCCGCGGGCATCACGGCTTCTGGCGATGACGCTGCGGGGCGTAGCGGTGGCGCAGTCGTGCCCGGCAGCGGCATGGTGGCTTGTGGCGCACCGAACTGTGGCGGTGAACCCAATTGTGGCGGCGCCATTGTCGGCGGCGCCGCGGTTGGAGATGGCAATACTCCTTGCGATCGTGGCAACTGCGATTGCGACATCACCTGCCCGGAGAACAAAGCAATCGCCGCCGTCCATACAAGCGTCGCAAAAAGCGCGTGCCGCGAAAGCCTTGAAACTGCGCGCAATCCGTCCCCAGCGCTGCGCAGCGGAAGCTGCGCGCGGCCAGCAAGCCGCGCAATCAGAGCGGTAAAACGCACGTTCAGATAAGTCATCCTTGTCCAGCGCGAAAGCGATGCATGATGAGCACCGGCACGAAGTGCAAAGATCGCGCCCCAATGCTCACCGCTTGCGGCTCGCGCGCCGACGTAGAAAAAAACCAACCCTTTAGAAAAGACGAAAACCCTTGCGAGATGAGACTTTACCGTACGAAAAGTGGGGCGGATTATAGGGCTCAGTTGCCAGACCGGTCAAGCCAGAATTGGGCCTTGCCAGCATGACCTAAGTATTTTTTACAGAAGGAGTTACAATTGTCCGCCATCAGCACCGTTTGCGGCCATCGGCCTCCCTTACGCCAAGACCCCAGAAACCAGACACTTCCACGCCATGTACGTCACGCCTTTGAATATCTGGTTTTTCATCGCGGCGGGCATGGGAACAGGCGTTCTGGGAGCCATTTTAGGCACGGGCGGCGGCGTCTTTTTGATTCCGCTGTTATTGTTATTTCAAATCCCCATGAAGTATGCCGTAGCGACCAGCATCATTTCGGTGGTGGCCACCTCGACGGCCGTGGCCAGCGTCAACGTGGAGCGCGGCACGGCTAACATGCGCCTGGGAATGACGCTGGAAATTGCCACATCGCTGGGCGCAATTGCCGGCGGACTCACCGCCGGCTGGCTTTCCGCGCTGGTGTTGGAGACGTTGTTTGCCATCGTGCTGTTGCCGACGGCAGTGCTCATGTGGCGCGGCGTCACGGAAAGCGCCGCCTCAGCATCGGCTGATTCCTCTGGCGCCGCCATTGCTCCCACCGCTTCTCTTCATCAACTGACCACTGACCACGGCTCGACTGAGTTCGCCGAAGTCCGACCACCGACCACTGCCCTGGCCGGCCGTTATTTCGATCCGCGCCTGGGTCGGGAGGTAATCTATCAAGTCGAGCGGCTCTGGGCCGGCTTGGGAATTTCATTCATCGCCGGAAATTTATCAGGGCTGCTCGGAATCGGCGGCGGCGTGTTCAAAGTGCCAGCCTTGCATTTGGCTTGCCGAGTGCCGATTAAGGCCGCTGCGGCAACCTCGAATTTTATGATCGGCGTGACGGCCGCTGCCAGTGCGTTTTTGTATTTCGGCCGTGGCGAAGTCCGGCCCGCGCTCACCTCGGCCGTGGTCGTGGGAGTCATCATCGGATCGGCCGTCGGCTCGCGGATTAGCCCAGCGTTGCAAGGCCGCTTGGTGAAGAGATTATTCGCGGTGCTGCTAGTTGGCGTTGCGGTGCAAATGTTTGTGCGAGTTTTTGGATAATCAAGGAACAGAGATGAACTACCGCCAACAACCTGCCGATCCTCTGGCGCGAGCCGTGCATTGGAGTTTATTGCTCGGACTGGTGTGCAGCGTGTTGCTCATGATTGCTGGGCTGTTTTTGGCATTCTTAAAAGATCAACCCCGGCCGACGTCGTTAATTACTAAGTTGCCCGATTTGCTGCGGATGGCCGCCGACGGCAACGGTGTCGCCTGCATGGAGCTGGGCGTCCTGGTGTTGATGCTCACGCCTGTCGTGCGCGTCATGGTATTGGCCGTCGGATGGATGGCGCGGCGAGAAGGCCGAATGGCGCTGGTGGCGCTCACCGTGTTGCTGCTCTTGGCGATCAGCATCATGCTGAGCGTGGGATAACCGGCGGTTATCTCCATTGAATAATCGGCGCGTTGCCGTCGCCTGGAAACAGCCGCGCCACAGTCAAGGCAGCACAATCGCTCAGAACTCAAACGTGGCGTACAGCAATAGGTTCAGCCCAATACGTTCGGCGTCGTCCTTGGTATAACCTTCGCACTCCAGCGAATCGTGCTTTTCCAGGGCGCAGCTCAAATCGTACGGCGAAAAAATCACGGCATAGCGGTCGCCGATTTTCAATCCTTCCAATTCGGGCGCGCCCTTGCGGGTTTTGGCTTCCAACGGGCCGTCGCCGGCCCGCCCTTGAGGCACCCGGCGGCTGACTTGCGAGAGATCGTAGCCGCCAAATTCGTTGGAGAACATCGGATGATTGGCCGGAATCGGCTCCAGTTTGATCCCCTGGTCGGCGAACAAGTCGTTGATTTCGCGGCGGAAAGCAGTGGTAAAGTCGCGGTTGGCGCAAATCGAATCGGCAATCAGCGTGCCGCGCTCCAAATACTTTCGCAGCGCTTTCTTTTCGTC
>DATJYL010000205.1 GCA_035499655.1 Pirellulales bacterium | reverse complement strand
CAATTGAGGGCCAAGGAAAATGATGCCGTCGTACATGTTTTCCAGCAACCGCTGGTGATGCAGCGATTCCACCCCGCTGGCAACTGCGGAGACTCGTGGTGCGGATTGCTGCCACCAATCCGGGGCCGCGTCCGGATCAAGTTCCTGAAGCCATCGCTGGGCCACGCGAGCATGCAATTTTTGCTGATCCATCGATAATAGTTCCGCAAAATGAAACACTAATTGCGGATCAAACTGCGTCCCGGCATGGTCGCATAATTCCTTCAGCGCTTGATCGTACGACATGGCCGGACGATACACTTGCGGCGTGGTCATCGAATCAAAGGCGTTCATAACCGCCAGAATCCGCGCCCCTAAGGGCAAATCGGCGCCCTGGCAATCGATCCGTTGCCGACTGCCGTCAAACCAGGCGGCGCTGTGACGCACGATCTGTAATACCTCGGACGAAGCACAGCATGATTCTAAAATTTGCAACCCCAGCCCTCGGTGGCCGTCCATCACGGCGCGTTCGTGAGCAGTCAGCGCGCCCGGCTTTAGCAACACGGCGTCCGGAACACCAATTTTGCCGATGTCGTGTAATAGCGCGGCAATTTCCAAAGCATCTCGCTGCGTCGGCGGCAATTCCAACGCCAACGACCAGGCGGAACAACCCAGCGCTACCCGCATGCTGTGGGCCGCCGTAGATGCGTTTTTGCAGCGTAAGGCCGTCAGCAAACTGCTGGCTAAACCCAACCGAGCCTGAGCCAATCGATGTTCCAATTCACTCTCGGTTGCAGTGCGGGACGTTTCATTCGTTTCAGTCGCTATGGAAAGCCCATCTGCAAGTGCCGGTGATCTTACGCGATGCATCGGCTCGACATCGCCCAGCAGCGTATGAAGTTCCTGGAACTGTTTTTCCACAATCCCGGAGGCGGCCAGATCGGTTTGGGCAAGGGCGCCGGCAGGAACGGAATCGGGAGTTGACATTAGACCTTATTTCTCTGAATTTGGCGCTTCGAAGACCCAGTGGATTCACAACTGCCTGAAGTCAGCCGAGAGAACAACCGCTGCGAGTGAATACCCCGACGACAATCCCGCAGGAGGTCTCAGCCGGACTTTGAGCTGAACATATTACAATGGCAATTCTCGCCGTCTCCAACCAAAGCCACTGCGGGCGCCCTCTATGCGCAGTTCGTCGGCAGCTTTAGACTGACGAAGTTCGATCAACCATGAAAAAACTAGGTTATAACCGGCTACTAGTCAAATTTCCGGATCACGCAGATCCTGCGTCAAACAATCATCGGACCGCACGTAACGATCGTATGACTTTTTGCGACCTTACCGACCCTTGCTCTTGCAGAATTCACAAGGATGCTGATTCCTAAATCTCGGCATGCCCATCGGTTTAGCTTGAGATGTCACGCCGCCTACACCTTACTCTGACTCACTGAAAACAACATGCGCCTTATTTCCATAGCATCGGCATCTGGCGCGCGAGTGGCCTGTGTTCTGCCCAACAGCCAGTACGTTGATCTACAACAGGCCGATGCAAGTTTGCCCAGTGACATCACGCAGTTGTTAGCTCTGGGTAGTGACGGCTTGCGGCGCGCTGCCGCCGCCGCGGCAAATGGAAAGCCGATCAATCCGGAGGAGGTCAAGTTACTTCCTCCCGTGCCACACCCGGAAAAGATTTTCTGCATCGGTTTAAACTACGCCGATCACGCGCGCGAAACCGGCAAACAACCGCCGCCCGAGCCCGTGGTGTTCAGCAAGTTTGTCACGGCATTGCGAGCAGCCGGCCAACCCATTGTTTTGCCGCAGTTGAGCAGCAAAGTCGATTACGAAGCCGAGTTGGTCGTCGTCATCGGTAAAGGCGGCCGCCACATTCCCAAGGAAACGGCACTGGAACACGTCGCCGGTTACGCTTGCGGCAACGACGTTTCCGCCCGCGATTGGCAAAACCATAAACCGGGCGGACAGTGGCTGCTGGGAAAATCGTTCGACAGCTTCGCCCCGCTCGGTCCCGCGCTGGTAACCGCCGACGAAGTGGGAGATGCCGGCGATTTACGCATCTGCTTGCGGATCAACGGCAATACCATGCAAGACAGCCGGACTTCGCAATTGATTTTCGGCGTGTCCGAACTGGTGAGTTACATTTCCGGCGTCTGCTCATTCAGCCCGGGGGATTTAATTTTTACCGGCACGCCGTCAGGGGTGGGCTTTGCCCGCAAGCCGCCGGTCTATCTTCAACCGGGCGATATTGTAGAAGTGGAAATTGAGCGGGTTGGAATTTTGCGCAACCCAGTCATGGGGGAAGAAAATAGCACCGTCTTCTAACAATTTCCTTACAATGTTACATTGAAGGGCATTATAATTACCGGAAACTCTTCCACTGGAGTTTGCTGTCAGGCCCTTCGAGTTTGGATGTGAAAGCCTAACCGTAGATGATAGGTGCAATATGAGTACGAAAGACGGCCTTCGTCGGTGCGATCCAGGTCATTCATCGCCTTCCCCATCAGCTTGTGCTTTCTCCGAAGGGTTTACTCTCGTCGAACTCCTTGTCGTCATTGCCATTATCGGAATCTTGATAGCGCTCCTTTTACCCGCGGTTCAAGCGGCGCGCGAAGCGGCGCGCCGAGCGCAATGTATCAACAGTCTCAAGCAAATCGGCTTGGCGCTATCAAATTACGAAAGTGCAAAGAAATCGTACCCGCAAGGCCGCATGCTTCCCGATTTCGCAGCAAGCGGAACGGAGCAAGGAGGAACTTCCTATGATGCCATTGTGACTTCCGATCCCAGCATCAAAACGGGATTTTATTCAGTGCATATCTGGCTGTTGCCATTTATGGAAGAGAAAGCCGTCTACGATCTGATTCACTTTGACCGCCCGCTTACGACGATGATGGAGAAGGTGCTGGGAGATTTTTCTGTCAATCCAAATTTCCAGGCTTTTACTCAGGCTGCGGGAATTTTTATCTGCCCGAGCGATCCAAACACTGGAGCCGTTATTTCGGAAAACAACTATCGATATAATTTCGGGGGTTCCACGCCCTATGCCGGTTGGGTTTCACCCGGCAAACCGATGGCTTTAAGCCAAATTACCATCACCGGCGGCAATGGCGCTTTCACCATCGGCAAAGGGCTGCGCGTGAAAGATTTTTCCGATGGACTTTCGAAGACCGCGTTTTTCTCTGAGCGCAGCAAAGGCAGTTTGCGAATTGTTACACTGCAGCCACCGACAAAAGATGACATGGTCGAAGCCACGGGCAGAATCACCCTACTAGGAACAGATCCCGTGGCCGACGATAATAGTCTGTATACTACTTGTCTGGCGTATGACCCCCAACCGAATCAATTCAATTTTTCCAGCCCAGGACGATGGGATAAAGGCGACACCTCCAAAAGCGGGGACGGGAAAAGCTATACCGACGGCTGGCCGGTAGGGATGTACATGGCCACCATGTACAATCACGTGGCGACTCCCAACTGGCAAGGCGAGGATTGCGGAGCTTGGAGCGCTTTTCCTGATACGCCTGGCGAAGGAGCGATTGTGTCCGCGCGTAGCTATCACACCGGCATTGTGAATGTCTGTTTCGGCGACGGGCATGTCGTACCGGTCAGTGATACCATTGACCTTACAACCTGGCGTGCATTGGGCTCGCGCTACGGTGGCGAACCGGTGCCGAACATTAACTGACCAGAAACGGCTTCTCTTTCTTTTTTGCTTTGTTGACCGAATACAATAACGGAAAACCGATTCCAGATGATCTCTCGGCAACGAACCCTACAAAACCTTGCGGTGAATTTTTTTGATCGTTCAACAGTGGGGTGAGCAAATAACGCCATCCATACCGCAGGGGGGAGGAGCGGTCCGCGCTGCCTCTTCGACCAATTCGTAATGCAAAAGTTGCGACGTGACAACAGTCTTCGATAGTGGACACAGCTTGCACTTGCCGGTACACTAACTCTGATGCGGTTGCTTCCGCCGTGAACTGCGCGGGCCTTTGAATTATTCGTTGCGCTTGTGCTACTGACGACAATCAAATTGGACTTGGTTGACGTCGATTCCGTTCTATTCGTGATGTAGGTGAAACATGGAAGCTAATGCTCTTCGTATGAATCTGAAGATGTATACATTTCGCGAACGTTGTCCGTTATACCGCAATCGCTCTTATGCCGGCTCTGTGTCACCTGCTGCCGATCGGGCTTTTACCCTGGTGGAACTTTTGGTCGTGATCGCCATCATTGGCATTTTGATTGCCTTGCTGCTGCCGGCTGTACAAGCGGCGCGCGAAGCGGCCCGCCGTTCGCAATGCGTTAATTGTCTCAAGCAAATCGGCCTAGCGTTGTTCAATTACGAAAGCGCTAAAAAGGCGTTTCCTCAAGGCCGCATGTTGCCCGATTACGCGGCCAGCGGTGTTGAGCAAACGGGGGCTACTTCTTATACCGGCATAGTGCCCACTGATCCTAGTATCAAAACCGGGTTCTATTCGGTTCACACGTGGCTGTTGCCGTTTATGGAAGAGCAGGCGATATACAACATGATCAATTTCCAATTGCCCTTAACCACTGTGATGGAAAGCCCGATAGGAACGCCGAAGAATCCCAGTTATCAGGCATACAGCCAGGCGGCGGGAATTTTTATTTGTCCTAGCGACCCTAATACCGGCGCGGTCGTCTCGGAAAACAACTACCGCTACAACTTTGGAGGTTCGACTCCGTACGCTGGTTGGGAAAAACACGGCGCGCCGATGCCACTAAGCAAAATTACCGTCAGCGGCGGCAATGGTGCATTTACAATCGGCCGGGCATTAAAGGTTAAAGACTTTTCCGATGGCTTATCGAAAACCGCCTTTTTTTCCGAACGGACTAAGGGCACCCTGGGAATTGTTGGTAAACAATTACCAACGCATGATGATGAAATGGACAGCAATTTGCAAACCGATCCGTCGTTGAATCTTGCCACCGATCAAAATACTTTGATGACTAAATGCGGGACGGCGCCAGCTGCCCCCAGCCAGTACGATTATACTTCCATGGGGCGGTGGGACAAAGGAGACACCACGGGGGCCGGCGGTGGGAAAAGTTATACCGACGGTTGGCCGATCGGCTCGTATGGTTCCACCATGTACAATCATGTGGCGCCTCCCAATTGGTCGGGCTTCGATTGTCAAATGTTCGGCAGCGTTCCTGATACGCCAGGTGAAACGGCACTTGTTTCCGCTCGCAGTTATCATACCGGCATTGTGAATGTCTGTTTTGGCGATGGTCACGTGGCAAGCGTCAGCGAAACCATCGATCTTCCCACTTGGCGTGCGCTGGGCACGCGCAACGGCGGCGAAACGGTGCCGGATATTAATTAGAATTCTCCTCCGTGTGATTGGCATCGCCGGTGGAAATTGCGTTGTCGTTGCTCGTCCTGATTTGCCAGCGCGACGATTGCATTGATGAGCGGCAATCGATGATTCTTCATCGCCGAGGCGGTCGCAACACATCGGATGAAATCTGCCCGTTTTCTCCACTTTGCCAGGTTGCATTGGGATTTGATTGAATTATCATAATCCTGCTATACCCGCGTCACTTTGGAATATTCGGGGGGTTCCGCCATCCGTCAACCTGCTTGTGCCGGGCTATAAGCTAGGCTTTTCAGTACGACGAATTAGGCGCATTGCCCCGGAATCGCCACGAATCACTGCTCCACCCTCGCCTTCGTGCTTTCTCCGCAACGTCACCTGTGATGAAACCCGCTTCGCGTTTTAGCCGCCTGACTTCGGTAACCTTTCTGGCGCTGCTAACTTCGGTAGCGCTGGGCTGGCAGGCGGCGCCGCATCCCACCGACTCTCAGCGTGGTCTGCTGTACGCCGACCTGTGGATGCAAACCTCCGCAGAATACGTGGCCTGTTGTCTGCAAACCTATCAAATGGCTACCGACCAGGTGGAGCGCGATTTGAATCAATTTCGTGCTGAAGAAAGTAAGCTGCCGCCGGATCAGCGCAGTATGCCGCCGGCCGTGGTGATGGATTTGGACGAAACCGTGCTCGACAACGGCACCTTTGCCTCTTACTTATACACCAGCGGCCAAAACTATACCGACGATGCCTGGCTGAAATTTCAAAACGAGCATTGGTCTTCAGTTCGGATGGTGCCCGGGGCGAAAGAATTTATTGCCCGCGCCGAATCGCTGGGCCTGACCGTCATTTACATCACCAATCGGGAAGAACCGCTGCGCGAGGTCACGATCAAGATTTTGTCGCAATGGGGGGTGAATACCCAGGGTCTGGACGACGTGGCGGGCGTACGGTTGTTGATGCAAAAACATGGGGAAAGCATCAAAAAGCCGCGGCGCGACATCGCGCGGTCCAAATACCACGTGTTAGCGTACTTCGGCGATCAATTGGGTGATTTTAGCGACGAGTTCGCTCCCAACCACGACAACACCGCGGAAGCCCGGCGTGAGGCAGCGTACGAATATCGCCGGCTGTGGGGCACGCGCTGGTTTGTGCTTCCCAATCCCAGTTATGGCCAGTATCAGCAAGTGCTGCGGGGCGATGCGGAGCAATATCTGCGCCAGGCCGACGCCCCTTCTAAGTAATTGCCCCGCGCCTGCAGTCCCAAGTGGGCGGTATCGACACTGGTGCAATGCAAACTGCACCGCTAAACTGGACCGTTCTGGCGGTGCTTTCGCATCATTACGATTTTTCGCCATCGCTGTGTATGAGCACTCCATTATTCGATCTTCGGGGCCGCGTGGCACTGATCACGGGCGGCAGCAAAGGCATCGGTAAGGCGATAGCTCGCGGACTGGCGGAAGCCGGCGCCGACGTCATCATTTCTAGCCGTCACGAAGACGAATTGCACGCCGCGGCCGCTGACATTCGTCACGGATTGGAAAGCGGCGTGGCCACCTTGGTGGCCGACATGACCCGCCGCGACGATGTGCTGCGCCTGTCGGAAGCCGCCACGCACGCCTTCGGGCGCATCGATATCCTGGTGAATAACGCGGGCAGCAACCTGCCGCAGCCGATCGATTCAATTCTGGATGCCGACTGGGACCGCATTTTAGAGCTGAACTTGAATTCCTGCATGGCGCTGACGCGCTATGTCGTGCCGCAAATGAAGCAGCGCCGTTGGGGACGAATTATCTTTCTCTCCTCGGTAATGGGCCTGGCTTCGCTGGCCGGCCGCGGTGCTTACTCGGCCACCAAAAGCGGCATCATCGGATTGTGCCGGGCCATCGCGCTGGAGTTGGGCGAATTCGGCATCACCGCCAATTGCATCGCTCCCGGGCCAATTCTTACTGATCTACCCAAGACCGTGCTAACCGAAGCGCAGCGCACAGCCGTGGCCGCCCGCACCGCGGTGGGCCGCTGGGCTGATCCTCGCGAACTGGCGGGCCCTGCCCTCTTGCTGGCCAGCAATGCCGGCAGTTTCATCACTGGCTCGGTAATCGTGGTCGATGGCGGTATTTTGGCCCGCACCTTTTGAAGCTGATCTTCTACCGATCTGGGCCGTCGCTGTACAATCCGCGGCCTATGCTGGCCCGGTGCCTAACTGCCGTTATGCTCGTTCTGCAGCTAGTAGGATTAGCGCACGGTTTACGCGCTGATTCAACGACTTCGCCGTTGCCACTTATGCCCATTCCCGCCGCACCGACGACGACTGTGCCACCGACCAGTGCGCCGCCTGCCACTTCCCCGCCGGCCGCAGTACCGTCGGCACCAGTGTCGACCCCGTCTGTCGCGCCGGCAATTTATACGGCCACGCTCCCTCCGCCTCCGGCGGCGCCATCCAATCCAGAACGCACTTCCAATCCACAAACCTCTCCCAATCAAGCCCTGGCCGATATGGCCAAAGCTGCGATCATCAAAAGTTTGAAGCCGGAATACGAAAAGCAGGACAACTGGGGGCATCAAAAGGAAATTGTCGACGGCTATCACTGGCAGCAGAATCCCGACGGCTGGCATTTGGAACCGCATACCAAAAACGTCAACGACGGCACTTGGAAAATGTATCGTGTGCTGCTGCACGACCCAGAGCGAAATTTGCAAGTGCAGTTCACTCCGCCACAGTCGGCTCCCAACGGAGGCACGGCCTTTCAAGCCCTCCTGACTGCGCGCTTCTGGGCGGAAGCGGCGCAGGAACAATGGCTAAGGGGCATCAAAGGGTTGAACTTCAATTTCGAAGGAAATGCTACCATCGAGGCCCAGTTAGATATTGTCATCAACGTGCAGCCCGTGGCCGGTGCGAGCTTCGGCACCATCGAAGTGCTGCCGCAGGTGACCGGCGTGAATTTGCGGCTGGTCGATTTGACGCTGACGAAGGTCGACATGCTGCACGGCGACGCCGCCAAAGAACTGGGCCGCGCGTTCAAAAACATTGTGGCCGACGAAATCCGCAAGCGCGAACCGGAAGTCGCCAAGAAAATCAACACGGAAATTCAAAAACATCGCGACAAGCTGCATTTCTCTCCCGGCCAAATTGCCCAAATCGGTTGGGGAAAAATCCAGTCGCTGTTGGGAGGCATTGGCACGTCAGCCGCCGCGCCTGCCAAACCCGCGCCCAAGTAAGTAAGCGGATGCCCCGTGCTGCGCGGCAAAGCCAAATTCCGCATCGTAGCGGGGAGGATGTCGAAAACGTCGAAATTGACGCCGGCGGCAACGTCCCGGCCGCACCTTTTATGGCGGCCTCGACGAGAAGTGGAAATGACCGGCCCGCTGGCGTATCATGGGCAAATTTGGGAATCGGGCCCCGGCTATGATGCCCGGTGGAAACAAATCGGTAAAAAATGGGTCACCCAGCACACTGACGGTCACGTCGTGAGCCTAACGCTGGAAACGCCATGGAACACGCCCTGACAGCACGACCGGCAATGATTTGATGCTGGGCCGGCGGTTGGGTTTAGCCATCGAACGCTATTTCCGCGATCCGCCTAAACAAGCACCGGCAGAATAAAACCAAAAAACGAACAGGAGATTTCCATGGCCACCGCCGCTTTGCCGGGCTGGATGTTGACGTTTTTGTTCCTGGCCGGAGCGCCGGTCAGCCTGCCGTTGTCGTTGCCGCCGCTGCAGGAAGACCCGCTGCTGGCCAAAGTCGCTCCAGAACAATGCCTGTGGTATGTCTCTCTGGCAGGCGTCGACAAAGCGGATCCAGCCAGCAAAAATAAAGTGGAGCAATTGCTGGCCGAGGACGACGTTCAGCATTTCATTCACGAACTCGGCGCCCAACTCCAAGCTTCGTTCGCCGCGGCGGCGCCCCAAAATCCTTTGGGCAAAGCCTTGGCGGAAGAAGGGCCGAAACTGTTGGGAACTTTGCTTACGCGGCCGATGGTGGCTTACGTGGCCAGCGTTGCCGCCGGACCAAAGGGACCGATGATTCGTGCCGGGCTGGTCGTCAATTTAGGCGACCACGTAGCCGACACTCAGGCATCGCTAGAAAAAATCGACTTGTTAATTCCTCGGCACGAATCTCCGCAGAGCTCCGGGAACCCAAGCGGGACCACCGATTCAGGCCGACACGATTCTACTCCTACGAGTCCCGCTGCATCTGTTCCCGACTCCACGGGATGGCACACTCTGCCGACTTCGCCCGATGCTCCCCAAATTCAATGGGGCTTCAAAGACAAATATCTCATCATTGCCATCGGCGAAGGAGAGGCCGATTTACTGTGGGGCCGCACCAGCAAGCCCGTGCCTGCGTGGCTCACCGAGCTTCGCAGCCAGCTCAAGGTCGAACGCCCCGCCATGGTGCAATACATCAACGTGCAAACGCTTGCCGAGATGGCTCAAACGGCTTTAGCCGCGAATCAGGGCGCGGAAAACACCCGCGCCTTGTTTGAAGCGCTGGGGATTCAAAAAGTGAAATATTTGGCCAGTGTCGGCGGTTTGGAAGGGCAGGGTTACACCAGCCGCGCCCTGTTGGCCATCGACGGGCAACCCACTGGGTTGTTGGCCCTGGTCGGCGGGCAACCGTTGGATGCGGCCGCGCTGGACCTGATTCCAGCCGACGCCAGCTTCGCCTTGGCTGCCCGAGCCGATGTGACAAAAATCATCGATGCGGTGCTGAGCGTGGCCACGGTGCTGGAGCCGCAGGCTCGCCAAGAATTCGATGGCGGTATGCAGCAATTGTCACAAATCACCAGCGTCAATATCAAAGACGATTTGCTGGGATCGCTGGGCGATGCCTGGTGCGTATACAATTCGCCGGGCGACGGTGGATTAGTGTTCACCGGCTTGACCCTTACCGCGACGATCCGTGATCGCACAAAACTGCTCCAGGCACACGATAAGCTGATTGCCTTTGCAAAAATGGCAGAGCAGATGCGTCGGGTCAGTGGCCAGGCGTCAACCGGACCATCGCTCGCAGAAACCGAGTTCCACGGGCAAAAGATTATGTTTCTCAACTTTGTCGGGGGCGATGCCTTTCCTTTCGCGCCGGCCTGGTGCATTACCGACAAGCAAGTTGTGTTTGCGCTGTTTCCGCAAACAATTAAGTCTTACCTGCAACGGCAATCAGTGAACAGCCAATCCGGTTCGCTTTCGAACACAGGCCCAGCGGACGCCGACCAGGGCAAGCATAAGTTGACCGACGTGCCCGAAGTGGCGCAAATGTTTTCAGGCGGCTCCGGTCCAGCGATATTCAGTTATCAAGACACCCCTAACCAGTTCAAGTTCTTCTATCCGCTCTTGCAAATTTTCACCCAATTGGCATGTTCCCAAATGCAACAGCAAGGCGTAAAAGTGAACATTGGCATTTTGCCGAATTCGAGGGCGATATTACCGCACCTGACGCCCAGCGTGGCGATGTTGCAGAGTACCCAAGACGGCATCCGCTTTGAATCGCATGGCACGTTGCCCAGCGGCGTCGGCAACCTTCCGATGCTGGCAGTCCCCATGCTGTTGCCGGCCACAATGAAGGCTCGGGAAGCCGCCGAGGGTGCAGCTTCCATGAATAATATGAAACAAATTGCCCTGGCGATGCTCAACTTTGAAGATGCTCACAAGTCGTTTCCGCCTGCGTTCAAGTCCAGCAAAGAAGGCAAACCGCTCTTGAGCTGGCGCGTGCTCATTCTGCCGCAACTTGAAGAAGCTGAACTATTCAAACAGTTCAAGCTCGACGAACCCTGGGACAGCGAGAATAACAAAAAACTGATTGAAAGAATGCCCCAAGTGTACAAAGCCCCGGGCAGCAAGGTTGCCGGCGAATTCAAAACGGTGTATCTCACAGTACGTGGCGAAAATACGGTGTTTCCGGGCGACAAGGGAATTAAGCTCGCACAAATTACGGACGGCACGTCAAAGACTATCATGGTGGTGGAAGCGCCCGACGATAAAGCTGTTGTTTGGACTAAGCCCGACGATTTTGAGTTCGATCAAGATGATTCCGTTGCCGCATTGCCTGGATTGCGCGCTCGAGGATTCTTGGCTGCATTTTGCGACGGCCACGTGGAATTGATTCCGCAAAGCGCCGGTATCAACGCGTTCAAGGCGCTGAGCACCCGCAACGGCGGCGAGGTCATCCAACTGCCGTGAGTCAGTCCGCGGCCAACAATTTTCGCGCCGTAGCAAATACGCGGTCGAACATCGCTTCGGTCAATTTGCCGGTGAACGTGTTCTGCTGGCTGGGATGATAACTGGCCAACAGCCACCGATTTTCATGCAGCGGCACGATCGCGCCGTGCCCGAATTTAGGCAGCGGTCCGGAAAACCATCCGCGGCGCCTGGCCTGCGCCACCGCGGCGCGAAATGCAATTTGTCCCAGTGCCAACATCACTTGCGGATTCAGCAAATCGACCGTTTGATCAAGCCACTTCTGGCAATTGGCGGTTTCGCGGGGCATGGGCTTGTTGTCCGGTGGCGCGCAATGCACGGCCGCCGTGATGGCGCAATCGATCAATCGCAACCCGTCGCTTTCGGCAACGCTCTGCGGCTGGTTGGCAAACCCGGCATTGAACAGCGCCCGGTACAGCCAGTCGCCGCTGCGATCGCCCGTGAACATGCGTCCGGTGCGGTTCCCGCCGTGGGCCGCCGGCGCCAGCCCGATCACCAATAGCCGGGCCTTAAAGTGGCCGAAATTTGGGACCGGCCGGCCCCAGTAATCCCACTGGGCAAACGCTCGCCGCTTTTGCTGGGCGATGCGGCGGCAATAATTTCGCAAGCGTGGGCAGCTCTGGCACGCAATAATCCGGCGATTCAGCCCGGTCCACTTTGTTTGTTTGGCAGGCAAACTACTCATTCAAGGTTCCCGCGTTTTCAGGCCGTCGAGAGCGCTCGCGCTGCATTCATCTCCATTTTAGCAGTCATCAGATTAGACACTACCAAGCCAGGGGTTTATGATGTCCGGCACATCGCTGCGGTTTAACCAACATCGCCTTCACAAAAAACCCTGACCCATGATTTTGCACGATCATTGCTTTTGCTTAACGATAATCGTCGTCCTATTCGCCGCGGTGCTGTCGAGTGCGATCTCTTCTTCGGCCGCCGAACCCACTACTTTTTTGCTGTGGCCCCAGGGCGCACCCGATGCCAAGGGAGATCAAGACAGCGACAAGCCAAACCTCACGGTCTATACGCCGCCGGACGACCAAGCCAATGGCACGGCAATCATCGTTTGTCCCGGCGGCGGTTATGGACACTTATCGCTTGATAAGGAAGGAAAAGCGGTAGCCCAGTGGCTAAATACATTGGGCGTGACCGCATTCGTGCTAGATTATCGCCACGCCGGAAAAGGCTACCATCATCCAGCGCCAATGGAAGACGGCCAGCGGGCCGTTCGCTTGGTGCGGACCAATGCCGCCACGTGGAAGATTGACCCGGCGCGGATCGGCATCATGGGATTTTCCGCCGGCGGCCACTTGGCGTCCACCGTCGGCACTCATTTCGACAGCGGCAATCCACAGGCCGAAGACCCCGTTGAGCGCGCCGGTTGCCGGCCCGATTTTTTGGTGCTGTGCTACGCCGTAATCACCATGAAATCGGACTACACGCACGCCAGTTCGAAAAAGAGCCTGCTGGGCGACAACCCCGATCCAGACCTGGTGCAAAATCTTTCCAACGAAACGCAAGTCACCAGCGACACACCGCCGACCTTCTTGTTTTGCACCAATGCCGACACCGCCGTTCCGGCCGAAAACAGCGTGCAGTTTTACTTGGCCCTGCGCAAGGCCAAAGTGCCCGCAGAGCTGCATATTTACCAGCAAGGCGCGCATGGCGTGGGCCTGGCTCCCAACGATCCGGTGTTAAGCACGTGGAAAGACCGCCTGGCAGATTGGTTGAAAACCCGCGGTTTGCTGAAGAAGCAAGAGAATTAATTTCTCAAGCGACGGAAACAATTGCATCGAGTGCGGGACCGATTTCCGGGTAGCTAAACTGGAATCCGCTGGCCTGCGCGGCACGGGGAATCACTCGCTGGGAATCGAAAAGCACTTGCGCGAATTCGCCCAGCGCCAGCCGCAGCGCGTAATAAGGGACAGGCAAAATCGCCGGTCGATGCACAGCCGCCCCCAGCGCTTTGGTGAACTGCTTGTTAGTCACTGCGTTGGGCGCCGCGGCATTGATCGGGCCTGTAACGGCGGACCGTTCCGCCGCGTGCAGGAACAAGGCCGCCAAATCGCCCACGTGAATCCAGGGCATCCATTGTTTGCCGCTGCCCAACGGGCCCCCCAACCCGAAACGAAACGGCGGCAGCAATTGCTTCAGCGCGCCTCCGTCCAACCCCAAGGCAATGCCGGTGCGAATGCAAGCCACGCGCACGCCCAACTCTGTCGCCTTCTGGGCCTCGCGCTCCCAGGCGACGCACACTTCCCCAAGAAAATCGTCGGCCGGCGGAGCCGATTCCTCCAATACTTCGTCCCCCCGATCGCCATACCAACCCGTGGCCGAGGCCGAAACCAACACCCGCGGCCGGTTCTTCAATTGCTGCAGCGTTTGCACGAAGTGGCGCGTTCCCAATTCACGGCTTTCTCGAATCAGCCTTTTTTTCTCTGCGGTCCAGCGCCCGCTGGCCACCGATTCGCCCGCCAAATGAAACACCGCATCGACTCCTTCAAACGCCTCCAGCGGAGGCGGCCCCGCCAACGGATTCCACGAATACGTCTGCACGTTGAACTTCGCCAGCGCTTGCCGCGCCTTGTCGGCATTGCGGCTTAACACCACGGGACGATCCAACCGCTTCAGCAAATGCTGCCCGATGAACCCCGTGGCGCCGGTGAGTAATGCACGCATGCTGTCCTCCACCCTCAAAGTTAATCGTTGAAACGCGACCGACGGTCATTCTGTTTGTGCGGCTCGGCGCAAGCGATCGTGAATCGCCAGCCACGTATCGTCCGTCGGCGGTAAATCAACCACGATGTACTCTACTCCCGCGTCATCCAATTCATGCAGCGCGGCATACAACCGGGCGGCATAACCGGCCGGATCGCGCGGCATGTCGATCACGGCTTTGATCCGGCCCACACCACTGATTTGTGTTGCTGGCAGTTGTTCCAACCGCAACCAACCCACGCCATTGCTTTCCGCGAGCAATTTGCTAATGACCGATTCATTTCCCGCTTCGACACACACCACTTTGGCCCGCGGTGCATAATGCCGCGCCAGCATTCCCGGCGACCGCAACGGCTCGGTCGGCGAGAGCACTGACGGTTGTCGGCATGCAGTGGAGCGATCTCCAATCGCCGCTTCGCCGATGACTGTCCGCAACTGTTCTAACGTCACCAAGCCCGGCCGCAACACTCGGGGCGGATCGACGGTTAGATCCAGCACGGTCGATTCCAAGCCGCGAGGCGTTGGCCCGCCATCCAGGATCAAATCCACCCGGCCATCTAATCCCTGTAATACATGTACCGCTGTGGTGGGAGAAATGCGCGTCGAGCGGTTGGCGCTGGGGGCGGCGATCGGAATATCCGCCGCTTTGAGCAGCGCCAGCGCCACCGGATGTGCCGGCACACGCAATCCCACGGTTGGCCCGCCAGCCGTGACCATATCGGGCACTTCGGGCCGTTTGGGAAGAACCAGCGTCAACGGACCGGGCCAAAACCGTGCAGCCAATCGGGCCGCGACATCGGACCATTTGCTCGTTAATCGTTCTGCTGCCGTCGCATCGGCCACATGCACAATGACGGGATTATTCGGCGGCCGGCCCTTCGCCGCAAAAATTTGTTCGACGGCATTTGCATCCAGGGCGCTGGCTCCCAATCCGTAAACGGTTTCCGTTGGAAAGGCCACTAACCCGCCACGCTGCAACACTGCCGCCGCTTCGGCAATGATGGCCGCTTCGGGCTGCTCTGCCGAGACTCGGTGCACCGTGGTTTTCCGGGGATTGAACATTTTCCGGCAATCGCTGAAACTAGGAAACGATGCAGGACCGCGCTCATTCGGCGGCCCTTTGCATTCTGCACTCTTCCCTGAGCAATTACTATCCGACGGACGCGAAACATGGGCACTTCGGAAAAACCGCTGGTGGGCATTATCATGGGGAGCAAATCGGATTGGGAGGTGATGCGCGCCGCTTCCGAAACGCTCACCCGGCTCGGCGTGCCGCACGAAAGCCGCGTGATGTCGGCTCATCGCACGCCCGATCTGGTCAGCGACTACGTGTCCCACGCCGAAGCGAACGGTGTGGAAGTGCTGATTGCTGCCGCAGGCGGCGCAGCGCACCTGGCCGGCGTGACCGCTGCCCACACGTTGCTGCCGGTATTGGGCGTGCCGATGGAAAGCGCGGCGCTGAAAGGGCTTGATTCGCTGCTGTCCACCGTGCAAATGCCCGCCGGAATTCCTGTGGGTACGCTGGCCATTGGCAAGGCTGGAGCGACGAATGCCGCCCTCTTGGCAGTGGCGATTCTGGCCGGCAAGCAGCCGGAACTGCGGGAAAAACTCCGCCGCTACCGGGCCGAGGCCGCTGAAAAAATTCGCAACGAAAAGTTGGAGTAATTCATTCTGAACCGCGGAGACGCGGAGACACAGAGAAGAACGAAGAAATTTATAAGGAAGCCAAGAAAGCAGGAATTATCATACTAGTCCAAAAAAATCAGTAATGCGCACTGTTGTCTAATTCCTGTCTTCCTGGACTCCTTATAAAACATTTGCCTTCTCTGTGCGTCTGCGTGGTAAAATCTTTCACTGCGAGCCGATCGTGATCGGCGGTCCCACCGTGCGGCCCAAAATGCGCAAATACTGCGCCGCCGCAGGGTCGGTGGGAAGCGCCTCGGCAATGGCGGAATAAATGACGCTCAGTCGAGCTTGGGTTTGCGGCGATAATTCGCCGTAACTGTGCAGCGGCGGATGCTGTTGCCACTGTTCGGCCACTAAATTCATCGCCAACGCATTGAGCGGATCGAAATGAATTTGAAATTTTCGAGCCCGGGCTTGCTTGTCGCCCAAAATCGGCCGCATCACGCTGTCGGGTTCCGGACTATGCACGGCCCCCAAAAAGTGCCCCAGCTCGTGTACCAGCAGTTCCAACCGCTCCGGCTCGGTCACGTATTGCGACCATTCACGCAATAGAATGTGTCGGTTCAGCGGTCCTTGCGTGCCGCCCAAATGCGTGCGGCCCCGGGTGATTTGAAACTGGCTGGTGAAGCCGATCGCCACACGGGCCTCGTCCGGATCTGCCTTGCGATTGAACTCATCGACCGCCTCTTCGAATTTGGTGATGTTGCTGTCGCTGTCCCAGGTGCCGGCGGCGATTACTTTGAGCCGCATGCCGCAGGTGCGCTCCAAAATGTCGGAGGCGGCGGCCACCCGGTCTCGCAATCGCCGCTGCCAAACCTCCGGCTTGGACGGTTCTTTTTCGTCGACAAAAATTTTGACGGTGATAGTGCGGGCGGCTTCTTCCGCTTCCGGCGATTGATTAGGTCGAAGAATCGGCAAATCGGCCCTGGGATCGGCCTGGGGCATGTCGCCGATGCCGATCTGATCCAAATCGATTTTACCGGAAGGCAATTCGGCAAAATAATAGGCGGCATCGGCCTGAATCGGGCAGTCGATGCCGTTGGATACCAATTTGGCGCCGACGCCGCGCGCCAGGGGCACCGGGATTAATTCGCCCGAGGCAAGTTTGTACTGCGCGGGCTGGGCAGTGGAGTGGGCACGCTCCGTCTCGCCGCCGGCCGACACGACAGAAAATTTAATTTCCTCCGTCGTGCGATTGCTAATAATGGCCACCGCCGCCGCCCCCGGCGAGCTGTGCAAATAGTACAGGCAGCCAACGATCAACGCCGCCGGCCAGCCATGGACCCACCGCGGGAAAAACAGATTTCGACAAGGCACTCTCATCCATCTAATTTACACTGCCACAGGGCCGATGGCGATAAGCGGCTTTTCTCGGGTAGTAATGCACTTTGCTAGCAACACCTCAAGGAGGCCGGGGTCGAGGCCGTCATTCGACCCAGAGGCTCTCGGCGGCCGAGTCCTCGGCGCCATTCTTTCAAATTTAGCTCCGCCACTGCGTGTCAAGTTTTAGAGGCCAGGCAGCGGCGGCGGGTTACTGTGCTTGGAACACGGCATATTGCAGCCATTCGTCCAATTCTTCCACGGTTTTTAGCAGTTTGATCAAAGCGGCTCGCTGGGAGTCGGTTAACTCAGGGTTTCGGCCCATTGTTCTTCGGACACCGCCGGCGCGATCGAGTCGGCCTCGTAGGAATTGTAATTCCATGAGCGCGTTTCCGAGTGGTATGTCAAAACCTAGTTTATTCGGATCGACCATCGCGTCGAAGGCGGCGTCGACGGCTTTCAGTTTGGCAATGCCGCTTTGTTCCACAGGCGAAAGCTGCCCGGCATCGGCCAGCTTGAACAGGTCGTGCGCGTCGAGTCGGTAGTTCGACTCGCTTAACAATTCTTTGAATGCGTTCGCTTCGTCGGGGGTCATGCCGAAAAGATCTTTGAGATCGATTTGGTGACGATAGGCCTGCAGCACCCGGCCAATGGTCTTCAGCGCGGCGGGATCGATTTGCTGGGCCTCGAACAGTGACAACAATTGCTTGGCTTCGTCGGGAGTGAATTGGGCCACGGCCAACAGTGGGCGTAATTCCGCCGGCACATCGGCTAGCTGCTCTGCTTCCGATTTCTCGTCGACACGATGGAAAAACAGAGTATCCTTGCTTTGATTATTTCTGAGGCGAAGGAACGAGTCATCGAGGCGGACAATTTCGTAAATGTACGTTGACGGTGTTTCCAAGCCCTGGACATTGCTCAGCCCAAAATCGGCGTTCCAGACATTTTGCTCGTCGTAAATGATTTGCAGCGAGCCGTCGGGGCCGATGGTCCAATGGCCCCGGCCACGATGATACTTGGTGACCCAATGCCGTTGGCCGTTTTGAGAGTCGCTGACCTCGAAAATGCGTACTTTCGCGCCCAAATCTTCAAAGCCTCCGTCCTTGAGAAATTCAAGCTCTTTGCCGGCGGTATTTCGCCAGCGGCCGACAAGCTGATTCTTGATTTTCGCCAATGCTTCCTCGGATAGCGCATTTGGCGGGTTGGGAGCCATTCCGGCCGCTCCAACCGCTCCGGGCGCGCCGCCGCCGGGGCCGCCGGAGAACGGGTCAGCCATGCCGGCTGATTCGGGCGCGCCGGACGACGGCTCGGCGGGCGACTTGCCCGCAGGTGTGGCTTGCGACCAGTCGCTAAGCCGCAGGCGGTTGGCAGTGTCCTGTAGCACTTCAGCGCGACCAGCGGTCGCGGCTTTATGAGGGGATGCATCACTGGTTGACGACGATCCCGGCGCGCCGGGATCGGCTTGGGTAAGCCGCCAAGGGACTATTGCAATTACACCGAGCGTGGCCATGATGAAACTGGCCAGCAGCATTTGGCGACGGGAAAATATTTCGATGTGTTTCATGGCCTCGATTCTCCGTGAAAGAGTTTTGAACGAGCCGGACATGCCCACGGCCACCAAACCGGTGCGGAACGTGGGTCGGATTTGCTGAACGATTTTGATAAGGGTCAGGCCATAATCGATGGCGGCAACTTGCATTTGCAGCACGACCAGCTCGTCGCAGGATAATTCCTGTTCCTGCCGCGAGCGGCGACTGGCTAGCCACACGGCCGGATGAAAATAGAGGAGCACGTGCGAAATGGCGGCCAGCGCGTTCCAGGCGAGGTCGTGTCGTTTGAGATGAGCTAGTTCGTGGGCGAGGATGAGGCGGATTTCGTCGAGGGTAAGAGGTTCCACAGCGGGTTCATCACCTTCACCCCGACCCTCTCCCGTCAAGGGAGAGGGAGAAGTTTTCAGCATGCCCGAGGGGAAAATGACGCAGGGCTTGAAAAATTTCACGAGTAGTGGCCCTTGGGCGAAGGCGCTTTCGGCGAGCTGCACCGTGCAGCGCAAACTCAATTGCTGGCGAACTTGGTCGAGGAGTGCTTCCAATTGCGGTGAATGCACTGTACGAGCCGATCGGCGCAGCCGCAGAACGAGCCAGGTTTCCCAGGCCAACCGGCCGACAATCAATGCCAGGCCCAAAAGCCAAGCGAGCAAGAGACATGACGAGAGGGTTAATCGCGCGGCGGGAATGGTGGGTTGGACAGTGTTGGTGGCAATTACAGCAGTGGCCGTCGACGACAAATTGCGGCTAGACGACGGTTCATCGTTAAGCTGCAAGCGGTTGGCGACGTCGATTGGCAGTGCGGCGCGACCATCGGTCGCGGCTTTATGTGACGATGGATCATCATCAGTCGCGACCTGATGCTGCTGATCACTGACCACTGGCCCCTGACCACTGCCAGCCGCCGGCAACAGAGGCAAATTCACAGGGTTCGTCCACACCAGCAGCACCAGTAGCTTCACATACGCCAAGCGCCAAATCCAGGAACGCAAGCGGGCCGAACGGTTTCGCAACAGGAGCGTGATGAGCCAGGCGACGGCAATCACCAGCGCGCCTTGCCAGCAAATTCGCCACAGCCACGGTGCCCAAGCGGCGGCGGAGGCATTCAGCGATTCAATCCAGGAGTTCATGCGGATTTCTCCTGAGCGGCGTGAGAGGGAATGGACCGCAGTTCGCGGAGCAATTGCTTCAATCGTTTCACTTCGGCCGCTGTGAGATCGTCTGGCTTTTCCACCAAGTACGCCACAAACGGCGACAGCGAGCCTCCCAGCGTGCGCTGCACAAATCGCTGCACGAGGCCGCGATCGAGTTCGGTTTTACTGAGTCGGGCCGAATAATGAAATTTGCCGTCCACTTTTTTGCGGGTGAGAAAGCCTTTGCGTAGCAGCCGGCCCACCATGGTGGCCACGGTGGTGCGGGCTTTGCCGGTGTCGGCCGCCACCTGCCGGGCGACATCGCCAACCGTGACGGGCTGATGTTCTTGCACAATTTGCAGAATTTCCAATTCCGCGTGACCAAGTTTGCCGGGCATCCGAGGCATGGTGTGCTCCAGATAATGACGAATGATGAAATCGCGAGGATTTTCGCCGAGTGACTACTTATGTAGACGCATGGTAGCAAAGTCTACAAATGTCGTCAAGAGTTGGGAGTGAGATTTTCCATGTATTGCTAAACCGCAAGCGGTTAACGGCGTCGTGTGGCGCTGCAGCGCGACCAACGGTCGCGGCTTTATCTGGGTAATCCCCCTCAATTCACCACGTTTCGCAGGCGCTGGCCGGTCAGGGCCAGGCGAATGGCCGCGGCGCCTTTGGTGCGCATGTCGTTAAAACCCTGCTCGGTATAAAAGGCCGCGTGCGGATTCACGATCAGCCGATGATGGGCCGGATGCTTAGGATCGCGCCAGGCGCGGATGACGGGATCATCTTCGGCGGGGGGCTCCTGCGGCAACACATCCAGCGCCGCACCGGCCAAATGTCCGCTGGCGATGGCGGAGGGAATGGCCGACGTATCGACCACCGCCCCGCGCGAAGTGTTCACCAAATATGAACCCTGCGGCAACCACGCCAGCGATTGGGCGTTGATGCAATGCCGCGATTCGTCGTTCAGCGGGCAGTGCAAGCTGACGATGTACGCTTGCCGCAACAGTTCCTCCAGCGTTTCGGCCCGGCGCACGCCGATCGATTTATCGTTGCCGTCGGGCAAAAACGGATCGTAAAACACCACGTCCATACCCAAGGCTTTGGCCCGCAGGGCCACGGCGGTGCCAATGCGGCCAAAGCCGACAATCGCGAACACTTTTCCGCGGAGCCGTTGCAGGGGCGCCGCCTGGGTGTAGAGCCACTCGCCTAAGCCGGCACGCAATTGAGAGTTTTGGCGATGAATGCCCCGGGTGAGCGATAGGGCCATGCCGATGGCGCTGTCGGCCACGTCTTCGGTGCCGTAGTCAGGCACGTTGCACATGGTAATGCCGCGGGTGCGAGCGAACTTGTAGTCCACGTTGTCGATGCCGACGCCGCAGCGGACGATCAATTTGCAGTGTTTCAATCGCTCCAAAGTCGGGCGCGTGATCGAGAGATTGTGCCAGACCATCATGGCGTCGGCGTTTTCCAGGCGGTCGACAATTTCGTTCTCGTGAAATCCGTTAAGGGCGACGATGTCGGCAATATCGCCCAGGATTTTTTCTTCGGGCGCGAGCGAGCCCGTGATGAAATCGGTGATGGCGACGAGAAAGCGTGACATGATTCAGGGTTCGTGGTTCAGGAAGTAAGAGTTTGATGCTTCGGCGTTGGGGACCTGAAGGCAAAGCAATTCCAGAATAAGAAGTCACTTAATCCACGGCCGTGTGCCCCACCAAAATAAAACGAGGCCCTGGTTTTCGCCAGGGCCTCGTTTGCGTTTGTTACATAAGAGAACGCTACACGCGGATGATTCCGCGCACGATTTGCTTTAGTAGGCGACTCGCACGCGGCCAAACAACCCGCGGTAATACACAGGACCGCCGTAGTAGGCCGGAGCGTAGTAAGTCGGGGCATAATACGCGGTTACCGGAGCGGGGGCGTAATACGAGGTGACCGGAGCCGGAGCGTAATACGTGGTAACGGGCGCCGGTGCGTAGTACGTGGTGACCGGAGCCGGCGCGTAATAGGCGGTGGTGACCACCGGTTCGGACACGGCCGTCGTCGGATAATACGAGGTCACCGTGCTCGGCATCGGCGAGCCGGTCACAACCGAGGCCGAAGTGCTGGGCACAACGCTCGGCGCATAATACGTGGTCGTCACCGGCGCAGCGACTGCCGGCGCACTGCAGCCGCATTGCGCCTGCGCGGCCGTTGCGACACCCATAACCGCTACCGCAAGCAAGGCAGATAAAACTCGTTTCATCGGAACCTCCTAAACATAATCTGTTGATCGAAATGTGTATTGCAGGTGTTTACAGCACCAACTGCAAACTGAATCGACTGCAAAAAGAAGAGCGAAATTGCACGGCGTACCGCTTAAGAAAGTATGTCACTGGAACACTCCGAAGGCAAGGAATGCACATCAAATGCCGTGACCAATCTTGAAGAATTTTTTTCAATCCGGTCTTCGGAACGGCAACCAATTTGGGGATTTGGGCCGATCGAATCGATTAAGTGAAGAATGACGGCTGATGGAACCGCTAGCAGCTGGGGGGGGAGAGTGTGATCGAAATGAATTCGCGGCGACGTGTTTTTGATTCGCACCTGCTGCTGGCGGCTAGCAGCTTGCAGCCAGGGGATACTTCCGAGCAGAGTCGGGCACGAGTTATTGACCATTCGTGAAAACGGCGTCTAGGTTTTCTGCTGGCGTCCGCTGCATGCTGTCTACCGAATGGCCAAGCCAAACCGGCGAGAGAAGCGGATGGAGCGATGTTTGGCGTACCACTGACGTTTGGCGGCGTTCGTTGAAAAGCGGCGATTTCGGGTTCCATCTGGCATGATCCACCTTCCTTTCTACCCATGTACAGCGTAGAGCCGCCGGGTTTGTTACAGACCCTGGAAAAAAACCGGGATTTTGGCCGGAAACCCAGGGAATAGGGGCTCCCTCCGCTTGCTTTCACCGTGGCCGCGGCCCTCGTTTTCGACCCCCAGCCGCCGGCCAAGCGGGCTTCCAGAATCCAGTGTCGGGCAACTTGAGTTTGGCCCGGCCGGAGGTTCAAATGGTTTTCACGGTTCAACGGAAATCGGCCCATGGACACGGGCACACCGCAGTACCACGCACACATCGGGAGGCCGTTCACATTCCATGCGCAAAACTCGTTATGTATTCCCCCACGTTTCTCTGGCGTCTGTCATTTTGTTTGTCGTCTGCGGCATGAGTTCGCAGGCCAAGCCAGCGCTGGCTGCGACCATTGCCGCGCCCACCGGCACGGTGCGGGTATACGTGGGCACATACACCGGCCACGGGAGCGACGGCATTTATCAATTCGATCTTGACCTGGCGACTGGCAAACCGACGAAACCGGAACTGGCCGGCGAGGCGGTGAATCCGTCGTTTGTGGCGCTGCATCCGTCGGGCAAGTTTTTGTACTCGGTGAGCGAAGTGTCGGGCGACGACGGTAAAAAGGCGGGAGCGATCAACGCGTTTGCCATCGATCCGGCCACGGGGAAGCTAAGGCTCTTGAATCAACAGTCGTCGCGCGGGCAGGGGCCGTGCCATGTGTCGGTCGATCACGCGGGCAAGTTCGCGCTGACGACGAATTACAACAGCGGAAGCGTGGCGGTGCTGCCGATCGATGCCGACGGTTCGCTCAGCCCGGCCAGCGCTTTCGATCAGCACGCAGGTTCCGGGCCGAATCCGAAGCGGCAAGAAGGGCCGCACGCGCACTCGGCAAACATGGATCCCACGAATCAGTTTGCCATCGTGTGCGATTTGGGGCTCGATAAAATTTTCGTGTATCGTCTGGGGACCGACGGCTCGCTCACGCCGAACGATCCGCCCACCGTGTCGGTTGCGCCCGGAGCCGGGCCGCGGCATTTCACGTTTCATCCAAATGGCAAAATCGCCTACGTGATTAACGAGATGGGGTCCACCATCACAGCCTTTAATTGGGACGCCGCCAAAGGCACGCTTTCCGAAATTCAAACCATTAGCACGCTGCCCGACGGTATGGTTATGCCCGGCAACACCACGGCCGAAGTGCAACTGACGCCCGACGGCAAATACCTGTACGGCTCCAACCGCGGGCACGACACCATCGCCATGTTTGCCGTCGACCCGGCCACGGGCAAGCTAACGTCACTGGGCGAAGTGCCTAGCGGCGGAAAAACCCCGCGGAATTTCGCCATCGACCCCACGGGCACATGGCTGGTGGCGGCCCACCAAAACAGCAAAAACATTTGCATCTTCCACATCGACCCGGCCACCGGCAAACTAGAGCCGACGGGCGACCAGGTGGAAGTGGCCAATCCGGTGTGCGTGAAGTTTTACACACCGGCGAAGTGAACTCGACAAGAGCCGGCAGAATTGGCCGCGAATGAACGCAGATGAACGCGAATTCGGAAACACGTGGACCAAAAATCACGTTTGGCATCGAATGTTTTTTAAATTACCTTTCGTTTATATTTGCGTTCTTTCGCGTTCATTTGCGGCTTGAATTCTAAACCATCTGTTGTGCAAAGGCTCATGGTTATGGCACTTGTAAACAAACTCGAATCGTTTGAACCGGCCAAAAAAGTGGGCGGGTTGTTGGAAGAGTTCAAAGCCTTCGCGTTCAAAGGGAGCATGATCGATCTGGCGATTGGCGTGATTATTGGGGCGGCGTTTGGGACCATTGTGAAATCGCTGGTTGACAACATTATCATGCCGGTGGTATCCCTGGCGATTCCTAACGCTACGAGTTATGAAGATTTGAAGTGGATTTTATCGACGCAAATGGTCGACGGGAAACCCGTCGAGAAGGCGATTCACTACGGTAGGTTTTTGGCCGACTTGCTGAATTTCATCATTGTCGCCTTCGTGGTGTTCATTTTTCTGAAGAAGCTGATGAGCTGGATCACGCGCTCCAAAGAACAAGCCGCCGCCGCACCGCCACCGCCGACCAAAGATCAGGAATTGTTGGCCGAAATCCGCGATTTGCTGAAGCAGAGGGCCACTTGAAGAAATAGCAAATCAGATTGAACCGCAGAGACGCGGAGACGCAGAGAAGAAAAAATTTATAAGGAAACCAAGAAGGCAGGAACTTTTTTGTTACCGATTGACCGTTCCTGGATTCCTAACTTCCTGCCTTCCTAATCAATCTGCTGCCTCTCCGCGGTGAAAAATTTCTACGCCGGCGCGCTGGCAAACAGCTCTTTCACGGCCTCGCCTTTGCCGTCTTTGGTCACGTAGAACGGGCGTTTTTCGATTTCGAAAGCCGTGCGGGGGGAAATGCCCATCGCGGTGAGCAGAGTGGCATGCAGGTCGCTGACCGAAACTTCCTTCGCTTTGTCGGTCACAAGGCAGGGGCGCTCTTCGGCGGTTTCGCCATACAAAAATCCGCGCTTCATGCCGCCGCCCCACATCACCACGCTCGATGAGCCCGTGAAGTGCCGGTGCAATCCATAATGAATGGGCATCTTCAGGAAGTCGGTTTTGGCCCGCGATTGGTCGCGCGCGGTGCTGCCGGGCACGCCTTCAATCATCATGTCGCGGCTGAACTCGCTGGCCATAACGACCAGCGTGCGGTCCAGCAGGCCGCGCTGCTCTAAATCTAAAATCAACTGTGCGATCGGCCGGTCGACGTCTTTTTTCATTTGCTCGGTGGTGGCGTGGCCGTTTTCGTGGGTATCCCAATTTTTGAACGGCACGTATTCGGTCGTAACTTCGATGAACCGCGCCCCGGCTTCCGTCAACCGCCGCGCGAGCAGGCAACCCAAGCCGAAACGGCTGGTGTTGTATTTATCGAAGCTCTCCTTCGGCTCCAGCGTTAAATCGAACGCTTTGGCGTCGGACGAGCTGAGCAGGCGGTGGGCGTTTTCCATCGACCGCAGCATCGATTCCTGCTGATACGCGCTGCCGAATTCGCCCAGCGGACTTTGCTGGACGAGTTCTTGATATTTCGCATAGCGGGCTTGAAAGCGCTCCGGCGTCATGCCCTTGGGGGGACGGACGGAATCGGCCGCTTGATCGGGAAAGGGCAAGGCGAAGGGGCCGAACTCGGTTCCCAAAAAGCCGGCCGTGTGGAAGGCTTTCAACTCTTCTTTTTCGCCAATGCCTTCCAGCCGCTGGCCGATGTCGATGAACGCCGGCACCGCAGGATTTTTGGGCCCCAGCACTTTGGCAATCCACGCGCCGATGTGCGGTGAGGCCACCGTTTGCGGCGGCACGTAACCGGTGTGCCAATGAAACTGATGACGCGAATGCAAAATGTGGCCCAAGTCGGGCAGCACGGCGGAGCGGACCAGCGTGGCCCGATCCAGCACGCCGGCAATGTGTTCCATGCCTTCGCAAATTTTGATGTTGTCGACGGCCGTGTCGATGGCCGGGAACGTGCTCATGATTTTTTCGACCGGCAGGCCGACTTCGAACGGCGCGTATTTTTTGGGGTCGAACGTTTCCGGCGCCGCCATGCCGCCGGCCATCCACAGCAAAATGAGCGTGTCGGCCGTGGGCTTGGGATTTTCGGCGGCGTCGGCATCGGCGTGCGCACTGGTAGATTCGGCCCGCGCCCAAAACCGCGGCTCGCCAGCCGCTAGAGCGGAAAGCGTGACTGCGGACGCCGTCTTCAAAAAATTGCGGCGGTTGGAGGAACTCATTTCGAATCCTCGACAGCATTACAGGCTAAAGGGCGACTGAACGGATTTGAATGGACTATCAACAAACCACGGATGAACACGGATGAACAGGCTTTGTTGAAACCCTTATGCTGCCAACAGGAGCAGGTCGTGAGTGAGGACACGCAAGTGAACTTCGGTTGCTTGAGTTGGACGGGATCGACCCCGCAGGGAAG
>DATJYL010000204.1 GCA_035499655.1 Pirellulales bacterium | reverse complement strand
GCCCGTATCTTCATAACCGCGGGCCCGCTCCATGCGATAATGAATTTCTCGAAAGCGGCCGTCCAAAACCATGTTGCATCGATTCGCCGTCAGCAACATCTGGAAGGGCGGGGCCACTTCGGATCGAATTTCAATGCGTTCGTGGATTGCGGTTAACGAATACGATTTTTCCAAATCGCTATTGACCGGCGCCTCGTGCGGCCTGAAATGGAACGACGGACGCAATCGGAGCCGCAAACCACCTGGCGCCGACAACAGCCGATAGTTGATGTGTACGGTATTTTGCAAGTGGGGCATCAACACTCGCTTTTCCAGTTGCACGGGCCCAATTTCGTAGCGCCACACGGGCAAGCTCGATTCCAGGCGAAACTCCACCAGGTTTCCGGCGTGCAGCGTTAACCCCCTGGCCGATACCTCGTCGGCATCCAGCCGAATGACTTTCCGATCTTCCAACTTGATTTCCTCGGCCAAATGATTGAACATCACGAACCGGCCCAACGGCGCCGGCAGCGCGGCAATCAATAATCCGTGGTATTGCCGGGTGCAGGTTCCAGCGGGTGTGCCGGAGGCATATCCACCAAGTCCGTTGGTGACGAGCCACTCACGCCCTACTAAAACTTCAGGGTCGCGCTCCTGCAATGCCGGGCGATACATTCGGTGTTGAATATGCGTGCTCATTTCGCTTCCGATTGTTCACTGCTTGGGCCGGGCGCCGGCTGTGTTATCGGCCTCAACAGGTTTGGAGGAAATTGCTTGCATTACAATCGCCGACTCACCTTCAATCGACCAGCCGTTTTCTGTTTCCTTGGTCACCGTGCCCGGGCCGCCGTATTTTGGCACATTGCTGTTCCACAGCAGGTTCCATTGATGATGATCCGACGGCGCCAGCAGTGGTTCCACAACAGGAAAGTAATTTAGTTTCTTTCCAAAATTTACGATGACCAGCCGATCGTCTCCGGCCTCGCCAAAGTAGCGAATGGCGAAACAATCGGGACTTAAAATCGCGGTATCGAGTGCATCGGATTGCTGTCGTCGAAAAATCGGATCGTCTCTGCGCAATTTCAAAAGATCGATGTGCAAATCGTAAACCGGCCGATGCGTTTCCCGTTCTCGAAAATCCAATTTGCAGCGTTGGAAAACGGCTGGATCGGTCGGATTGGGCAATTGACGCTGCGCTTCTTTCGAAGCTAAATCGGGAAACTGCGACATAAACTTGGCACGACCTTCAATTACCGCTTTCGCCATGTTGCCCGAAAAATCGGCGAAAAACAGAAACGGAGTCGACGCGCCAAACTCTTGGCCTTGAAAGAACAGGGGCGTTTGCGGCATCAAAAGCCATAAGGCGGTCATGGCCCGGAAACGGCCTGGACTTGTCAATTGATGAATTCGCATTCCCGAGGGAGAATTGGCGACCTGATCGTGATTTTCCAGAAAGCTAACGAAGACCCAGGCTGGAAGTCCACTGGTGGGTGTGCCTCGCGGTTTATTTTGCCAGCGAGAGCGCTGACCTTGATAAATGAGTCCGCGTTTTACGGCCGCCGCTAGTTCTTCGACGGTTCCCAAAAAATCGGAATAATAGGCGGGGTTGGCACCGCTCAGGCGGACGTGGGCCGCATGATGAAAATCGTCGTTCCATATCGCATCGACGTCCCAGCCATGCTCGGCCGCCGGCTTCAGCAGCCCCACATCTTCTGGTTCGTTCTCAGCCACAAGATAAAGCTTGCGGCCGCCCGCAACTTTTTTTGCCGCGCGACTGACCGCGGCAAGAATGTGTTCCTTGGAGTGGTCAAAAATTTGTTGGGTGGCGTCAAAGCGGAAACCGTCGAGATGAAATTCATCGATCCAATACGCGGCGTTGGTCTGGAAAAACTCGCGCACCGGTTGGCAGTTTGGGCCGTCGAAATTGATGGCGTCTGCCCATTCATTTTTGTACGAGGAAGATTTGAAATTGTTGGCGAACATGCCCAGATAATTGTCAACGTTTCCAAAATGGTTGTAGACTACGTCCAAAATGACCCCCAAGCCCACGGCATGTGCCTGGTCTACAAACCGCCGGAAATCGTCCGGCTGGCCGTACAAGCGCGTTGGGGAAAACATCAGCACGCCGTCATAACCCCAGCCGAAGCTGCCCGAGAATTCCGCAACCGGCATGACTTCGATCGTCGTGATGCCGACGCGTGCTAATTCCGGCAGTTGTCGAGCCGCGGCCGCAAATGTTCCCTCGGCCGTAAACGTTCCGACGTGGAGTTCGTAAAGCACCTGTCCCGATGGTTCCAAACCGGTCCAGCACTGATCGGTCCAGGCAAACGCGCGCGGGTCGATAATTTGCGACATCCCCACGGTTCCTTGCGGCTGGAATCGTGAGGCGGGATCGCTGAATATTTTTGGGAAGTCATCCAGGCGATAGCCGTAAAGCATTCCCGGTTTGGCCTGATCGCACGCCAACGAAAAATATCCTTCCCCCTCGGCATGCATTGGGAAATGTTGCGCGCCGGCGCCGGGTGAATCGTTCGGCATCAACACCAACTGGACTTGGCGGGGCTTTGGAGCCCAAACTCGGAAATGCACTCCTCCTTGTGGTAGACATTCAGCTCCAATTGGCAACCGGCGTGGTATTCGGTCCTGGCGGATGTATTGCATAGAAGAACGAAAATCCGTTCAGCTGAACGACTCGATGTGTCGTCCTGGCATAATCACTTTCAGTCGATGTGTACAGCGCATCATTCTAAATTAGTTCTACTGAATCCTGAACCTGTCTACGAGATGCTTTGCATACGCCATGCCAGAAGCGGGACCATTCATCCGAATCTCGATTTGGGGACCCGCCGCGTTACTTCGTTCATCTTAAATTCCGTGTGGTTTGGCATTGAACTTGCCCCGCAAAATTCTGCGACGGACTGAAGATGGCGAAAATCTCGCTTAGTCAGCCTGCATGACAACCGCCGGGCGGCCTGCTGCGACGTAGATTTCATAGGCCGCAGATAAACGGCTGTTTTAATCAGTGTGTTCGTGCGGCCTTCGACAAGTTGCTCTATGCACCTATAATGACTGGCTGGCAATTTCTGTGTGATTCGATATGGCCCCGGAACTGCTTTCAGTGCCTTCTGCATTCGCTTCCGAATCGCACCGACCGTCCGCCACAGAAGGCGGTCCCACGTGGTATAAAGATGCGGTCATTTATCAAGTTCACGTACGGGCATTTTGCGATAGTACTGGCGACGGTGTCGGCGATTTTCCGGGCTTAACTAGCAAGCTCGACTATATCCAAGACCTGGGCGTTACGGCGTTGTGGCTGTTGCCCTTTTATCCTTCACCCTTGAAGGACGACGGTTACGACATTGCTGGTTACACGAGCGTCCACCCTTCCTATGGCACGCTGCGCGATTTCAAAGTGTTTTTGCGAGAGGCCCACGCGCGCGGCCTGCGAGTCATTACCGAGTTGGTGCTGAACCACACTTCAGATCAACATCCCTGGTTCAAGCGTGCGCGCCGGTCCAAGCCGGGTTCCGCCGCGCGCGATTTCTACGTTTGGAGCGACACGGCCGATAAATACAAGGATGCCCGAATTATTTTCAAGGACTTCGAGTCTTCCAACTGGGCCTGGGATCCGGTGGCGAAGGCGTATTATTGGCATCGCTTCTATTCGCATCAGCCCGATTTGAATTTCGAAAACCCGCAAGTTCGAAAAGCGTTACTGGAAACGGTTTCGTTCTGGTTGGAGATGGGGGTCGATGGCATGCGGCTTGACGCCGTGCCGTATTTGTTCGAGCAAGAAGGCACAAATTGCGAGAACTTGCCGGAGACGCACGCTTTTTTGAAAGAGCTACGGCGCTACGTGGACGAACATTTTTCCGACCGTATGCTGCTGGCCGAGGCCAACCAATGGCCGGAAGATGCCAGCGCGTATTTCGGCAACGGCGACGAATGTCACACGGCGTTTCATTTTCCCGTCATGCCGCGGCTGTTCATGGCCAAACACATGGAAGATCGTTTTCCCATCGTCGACATTTTGCAGCAAACTCCCCCGATTCCCGCCAACTGCCAATGGGTTCTGTTTTTGCGCAATCACGACGAATTGACGTTGGAGATGGTCACCGACGAAGAGCGCGACTACATGTATCGCGTCTATGCGCACGATCCGCAAGCACGCATCAATGTGGGCATTCGCCGCCGGCTGGCGCCGCTGTTAAACAACAACCGGCGGACCATCGAGCTGTTGCAGGGACTGCTGTTTTCGCTTCCCGGCACGCCCGTGATTTATTACGGCGATGAAATCGGCATGGGAGACAACATTTACCTGGGCGATCGGAACGGCGTCCGCACCCCCATGCAATGGAGCTCCGACCGCAACGCCGGCTTTTCGCGGTCGAATCCGCAAAAGCTGTATTTGCCCGTGGTCATCGATCCGGAATATCATTACGAAACCGTGAATGCGGAAACCCAGCGAAATAATCCCCAATCGCTGTGGTGGTGGATGAAGCGCTTGATCGCCGTGCGAAATCAACACCTGGCATTTGGTCGTGGTTCGTTGGAGTTGCTGCTTCCGGATAACGCCAAGGTGCTGGCATTTGTGCGGCACATGGACGACGATCAGGTGTTGGTCGTGGCCAACTTATCGCGATTTTCTCAGTATGTGGAACTCGATCTTTCGTCGTGCGAGGGCCGCGTGCCGGTCGAATTGTTTGGCCATAATCGTTTTCCGGCGATTGGCAAGTTGCCGTATTTGCTGACGCTTGGACCGCACGCATTTTATTGGTTTGCGTTGGAGCCATCAGTGATGAAACTGACGGACGGCAAAGTTGACTCGCAAGCGGACGGCAAAGCAGATGATAAATTAGGCCGAATGAATGTTCACGCCCTGTGGACCGAAATTTTCCGAGGGCGGGCCAAAAGTCAATTGGAAACGGTTCTCCGCGGTTGGTTGCCCACGCAACGCTGGTTTGGCGGCAAAGCACGGACCATTCAAAACGTAACGATCCTCGACACGATATTGTTGGGCAACCATCAGGGGACAGCGCAAGCCAGATATTTGGCGCTGGCCCATGTCGATTACACCGATGGCGAGCCGGAAATGTATTTGCTGCCACTGGGATTCTTGGCCGGTGAGGCGGCGGAGCCGTTCATTGCCGAATCGCCAAAATCGGCCCTCGTTCGGCTGAACTTGCGCGATGCCAAGCAAGCCGGCGTGGTGTTCGATGCGACCGCGGACGCCGTCTTTACCACAGCGCTGTGGGATACACTACTTCGCCGCCGCCGTTGGAAAAGCGAAAAGGGAGAATTAGCCGTTTCCCATTTGCCGGCGTTGCGCACGCAGTTGTCCTCGGGCGAGGCTTCGCTGCCGGCGACGGTCATTAAGGGGGAGCAAAGCAACACCTCGATCATCTATGGCGACAAAGCGATTTTGAAATTGTTCCGCGGCGTCAAACCGGGCATCAATCCGGATTTAGAAATTGGCCGTTTCTTCGCTCAGCACGATACATTTACTCATACGCCGGCATTGTTCGGCGCCATTGAATATCAAACCGATGGAAGCGAGCCGCTTACGTTGGCTGTGATGAATGTGTTAGTGCCCCAGGCAGAAACGGCCTGGCAATATGCGTTGGACAATCTGGGCCGTTACTTTGAACAAGTGTTGACGCAGCCGCGGGAAAGATGGCCCAGCTCGGAGGGATTGGGGAATCAATCGCTGTGGGAATTAGCGGGCGCTCCGCTGCCGGCCTCGGTTCAGGAATTCGCCAGCGGATTTTTACACGCGGCAACTTTGCTTGGACAACGGACCGCAGAAATGCACCGCGCTTTAGCTTCCGATGCCGAAGATTTGGCGTTTGCTCCCGAGCCGTTCTCACAACTTTATCAGCGTTCGCTGTATCAATCGGCGCGGAAATTAGCGGTGCAAAATCTGCAGCGATTAAAGAAGCGAATTAATCACTTGTCGTCCCGTGCACAGCAAATCGGCCGGCAGGTTTTGGACCACGAAAAGCAGGTGTTGGAGCAGCTTAAAGCCATCAGCTCGGGAAAAATTGCCGCCCAGCGGATTCGTTGCCATGGTGATTTCCATTTGGGGCAAGTGTTATACACGGGCAAAGATTTTATGATTATCGATTTCGAGGGGGAGCCGCAGCGATCGCTTTCGGAGCGTCGACTTAAATGCTCGCCCTTACAAGATGTGGCCAGCATGATTCGCTCGTTTCACTACGCCGCCGCGCAGGGATTCAATCATCTGGCGGCCACGGGCTTGCATACCCCCGACAATACCGAACCGCTGAAGCAGGCTGGAACCGCGTGGGCGATTTCCACGGTCGGCACGTTTTTGCATGCCTACCAGACGACGATTGAGGATGCCCATTTTTTTCCCGCCGCGGCGAAAGATCGCGAGCTGCTGTTGAATTTTTATCTGCTCCAAAAGGCTATTTATGAAATGGGTTACGAATTGAACCATCGGCCCGACTGGGTGGAAATTCCTCTGTCGGCGATTGTTTATTTGCTAGGCAGCAAAACTTGAGCGACACATGTTTGAAATTTCGGCAATCATCAAAATCAGAATTTCCTGAAACTGTTCATCGCTTTCGATTTTCATGAGTGCTGCATCCGCTTACCAATCGCGCTGCACTTATCGAGTGCAATTGAGGCCCGGTTTTGGATTTTTGGAAGCGGCCGCCATCGCCCCATACTTGGAAGCGTTGGGCGTGAGCCATGTGTACTGTTCGCCGTACCTGCAAGCGGCGCCGGGCAGCACCCACGGGTACGACGTTTTGGATCATCAAAGCGTCAATGCCGAGCTGGGCGGCACACTGGGTCACGAGGAGTTTTGCAACACGCTAGGCAAACACCATTTGGGACAAATGTTGGACGTGGTGCCGAACCACATGAGCATTTCGCACAGCGGCAACCGCTGGTGGTGGGACGTGCTGGAAAACGGTCCCTCCAGCCGGTACGCGGGTTATTTCGACGTCGATTGGGAACCCCAAGAAAAAAAGCTTTATAACCGGGTACTGATTCCCATTTTGGGGGACCATTACGGCCGGGTGATAGCGGCCGGTCAAATTCGCGTGGAGCGAGAGAATGGCTCGTTCCATGTCCGCTATGCGAAAAACATGTTTCCGTTGGCGCCCAAGTCGCTAGACATGATTCTTTCGGCCGCCGCGGAACAAACCGGTTCAGATCTCTTGTCGTTTGCCGCCGATGTGGCCACTCATTTGCCGCCGGCAAATCGAACGGACCGGCGGAGCGTTATCCGCCGGCATCGCGATAAGGAAATTCTTCACCGCATGTTGGACGAGCAGTTGCGTGCCCAACCGGAGTGGGCGGCAGCCATTGACAAAGTGCTGGCCGACATCAACGCCTCGCCCGATCGCCTCGACGATCTTCTCGAACGGCAGAATTACCGATTGGCCTTTTGGCGGATGGCCAAGCAGGAGCTGGATTATCGCCGCTTTTTCGATATCAACACGCTGGTCGGATTGCGGATGGAGGATGAACAGGTTTTTGATGACACGCATGCGCTGGTCGTGCATTGGCTCAATCGCGGCGTGCTCGATGGCTTGCGGGTCGATCATCCGGACGGTCTGCGCGACCCGCAACAGTATTTTTCCCGCTTGGCCAAAGCGGCGCCTCAGGCCTGGATTGTCGCGGAAAAAATTCTCATGCCCGATGAAGCGATCTCGGAGCATTGGCCCATTGCCGGGACGACGGGTTACGATTTTTTGAATGCGGCGATGCGGGTATTCATCGACCCCAGCGGAGAGGCGCCGCTGACGGAATTCTATGCGGAGTTCACCGGCGAATCGACCGATTATGCCAAGCTGGCGCGCGAGAAAAAGCATTTGGTGATGCGCGACTTATTCGCCAGCGACTTGAACCGATTGACAGCCCAACTGGCCGAGATTTGCGAAAGTCGGCGCGCCTATCGCGACTATACCCGGCGCGAGCTGAATTCGATGCTCCGCGAGGTGATTGCTTGCTTTCCGGTGTATCGCACGTACGTTCGGGCCGACGATCCGACGGTCGGCGAGACCGACCGGCGCTATCTCCACGAGGCCATCGACGCCGCCAAGGGTAACCGTCCCGACCTGGATGCCGACCTGTTCGATTTTTTTCGCAGCATTTTGTTCCTAGACTCACGAGGGCCCGCAGAAACCGAGCTGGTGATGCGCTTCCAGCAAAGCACGGGTCCGGTGACAGCGAAGGGAATCGAGGACACCTTATTCTATTGCTACAACCGCTTCGTGGCTTTGAACGAAGTGGGGAGCGAACCCAATCGGTTTGCGATTTCTGTGGAGCGGTTTCACCGCCGCAACCAGGAAATGTTCGCGAAGCATCCGCGCACCATGTTGGCCACGACGACGCATGATACTAAGCGCGGCGAAGACGTGCGCTTGCGGCTGGCGCTGCTTTCGGAAATTCCGCAGCGGTGGGCCGCCTTGGTCCGCAGTTGGTGGACTAACAACGAACGCTATAAAACCCATTTTCAGCCCGATAAGAATTTGGAATACTTGTTTTATCAAACTGCTTTCGGCGCGTGGCCCATCGAAGTGGAGCGCCTGCAAGCCTACATGCTGAAAGCGGCGCGCGAAGGCAAACAACAAACGTCGTGGACCACGCCGAATGAGCCCTACGAGCAAGCGCTGGCGGCGTTTATATCCGGCTCCCTGGCGGATCAAAAATTTTGTGATTCGATGACCGCCTTCGTCGCCGAAATGGCGCCGCTGGGTTGGGTGAATTCGTTGGCGCACACGCTGCTCAAGCTGACTTCGCCGGGCGTGCCGGATATTTATCAAGGCTCCGAAGTGTGGGATCTAAGGCTGGTCGACCCCGACAACCGCACACCGGTCGATTTTTCAAGGCGTGAGCAATTGCTTGCGGAGTTGGAAGGAATGGAGGCCGAAGCCATTGGGGCGCGTTTGTCCGAAGGGTTGCCCAAGCTTTGGCTGATCAAGCAAGCCCTGGCTTTACGCAAGGAGCGGCCCGTGCAGTTCGAAACGGGTTCCTATGAGCCAATCTATGCCAAGGGCACCAGGGCTGACCATGTCGTGGCGTATTTGCGGGCCGACGAAATTTTGACGATTGCACCTAGGTTGAATCTCAGTCTGGCAGGATCATGGGATGACACCGCACTAGAAATCCCCCGCGGAAATTGGCGCAACATTTTGACTGACGAAAGTGTGAATGGAGGGCGCAATCCGGTGGGTGACCTATTGCGGCGCTTTCCTGTTGCCCTGCTTGTGCGGCGCGAGAATCCATAAACTTTGCCGTCTTATCGGGCAGCGATTGTTTGAAGAGGCAAGGTGATTACGGGTGGGGTTTCGTAGAAGCGGCAGCGGCTTCCGCGGCGTCAATCAGGCCGTCGTGGTTGGCATCCAATTCGTCGAATTGTTGACGGCTGCCCAAGAATTCGGAGGGGCTAATTTCGCCGTCCCCGTTGCGATCCATTTTAGTAAACCAATCGGGGGGCGACACCGCAGGCTTGGCGCGCCGCGGTTGTTTAGACGGAGGCGCCGCGGCCACATTGTTCGTTGCACTTGGCCCTCCCCGCGATAGATCGAGCATGATGTGATAGGTAATGTCGGCGCTGGTGATGTAACCGTCGTGGTCGGCGTCATCGGTGGTCAAAATGTCGGCGGCCGATTTCAATTCGCGGGGAGACAGCACGCCGTCGCCGTTGCGATCCAGCAAGGAGAATAAATCTTGCCCCTCGTCCGTGGCTTCCAGCACCAATTGAGATCCGGCAATCGCATTTTTCCAGCGAAAAAACGCATCAAACTCCTCGGGCGAAACTTTTCCGTCCCCGTCGGCATCCATCAAGGAAAAGTTGTCGGCCATTCCCGCGGCTGCTAATTCGTCCTTGGTAAGGAAGCCATCTTTGTTTTGGTCGTAATCGGAAAAGTTTGGATCTTGATTCGCTTGCGCCGGATCGCGGTTATTACGGCGGAAATCAATATCGATTTCCGCCACGGTCAGGCGATAACCGCCGTCCAATTTGCCGCGCAGTCGGTATCCCGTAACGCCGGACGCCGAATTGTTGCTTGGCGCATGCCGCTGAGGGGTAGCCCGTCCGAACGAAAAAAACATTTCCATGTCGGGCGGCGCCGCCAGCATGGCCGTTAATTCGGTCCGATCGAGCGATTGGTCGTGGTTCAAATCGTACTTGCCGAACAAATTGCCGGGCGAACGGATTTCCGGCGTCGATCCGCCCAGCGATAATTGCCCGTCATGGTTTTGATCGTAGCGAAATAGCAACGCTTCCACTAACGCGTCCGGCGGAGTGTTCGGGCCTATGGCAATGACCGGCCCATCCACCGCTAAGGAAGCTTCTTGGCCGGCACGAATTTCGCCGCTGTGTCCTGGGCCAGAAATCAATTCCTCCGCGGTGATCAGGCCGTCGTCGTTAAAATCTCGACAGCGGAGGCTTTGTTCAGCGGCATTTAATTCTGCTCGCGAAAGTCGGCCGTCGCCGTCGGTATCGAGCAGCGAAAACAAGGCCGGCCCCGCGCCGCGGCTGGCCAGGCGATGCCGTACGGTAAAGGGCGGAGCGATTTTTGCCAGCCGCGCCGTCACGTCTGCCCGCGAATAGTCTTGGGGCATGCGCATCATTGCCGCCAGCGAGGGCGCTTCGGGGGGCGCAGAGCCGGTGGCGGGAGAAAACAGCGCAAACAAACGGTTGGCTTGCAGGGCGGAAATGCGCCCTTTTTTGGCAACATCAAACCGATCGAAACTTTCGTCGACGATCCGCTGCCACACGTCACGAAACTTGTCGCCGTTGACGTCGATGTGCAAGTCGATTCGCAATGGATAGGTGGGCCCCAGCAACAACAATTGTTGCACGCGGCCGGAATCCGCAGGCTTGGCTTCTGACACGGAGTCCACCGTCGTAGCCGCTTCCGCTGGTTTGGCCGCCGGAGCATCAGCAGCCCGGCAGCGGGCCAAATTGTTGAACGCCCACGGCAGGAAAAAAATCAGCACGAAAGACAGCGCGGCCAGCGGCCGCGGGCAGCTCAGCCCAAGCCGCACGCGATTCACAGCAGCACCTCGGCGATCGGCTTGGCCGCCGGGTCGACAATTCGAATGGGCCGACCCAAATTCGATTCGTTTTGCAACATCGGGTCGACGCCTAGAGCCGTGCAAACGGTGGCCAACAAATCGGGCACGGTGACGGGATGATCGGTCACGGTCAGGCCGTCGTCGCTGGTTTTTCCAATGACTTGGCCACCGCGAATTCCCCCGCCGGCTAGCACGCTGCTGTACGCTTGTGGATAGTGATCTCGCCCGCCGTTGGAATTGATTTGCGGCGTGCGGCCAAATTCCCCCATCCAGACAATCAGCGTGCTATCCAGCAGTCCGCGCTCGTCCAGTTCCTTCATCAGCGTGGCCCAGGCGGGGTCGAGCACGCCGGAAAGTTTGCGGACCCCTTCGAAATTATCGGTATGAGTGTCCCAGCCGGCGCCGGCACCGTCGATGGAGCCCAGTGTGACTTCGACAAAGGGCACGCTGCGCTCCACCAACCGTCGGGCCAGCAAGCAGCCCTGTCCGAAACGGGTGCGTCCGTAGGCATCGCGAACCTGGGCCGGCTCTTCTTCAAGTTTGAACGCTTTGGCCAGCTTGCTTTGCATCAATTCAACGGCCCGTTGATAGGCCGCTTGGTAACTGCTGGCCGGCGCATCGGGATGGTTTTTCAAAAATCCGCTGTTGAGCGCATCCAGCAGTTTCAATCGCGAATTCACAATCTCTGGCTGAATTTCCGCCGGCGGTTCCAGATCGTCAACTTCCAGTTTGCCCTCGTCGTTGCCAGAAGCGGATGCTACGGTTCGTTCACCGACAATCAGCGGGGCATATCCTGCGCCTAAAAAGCCCGCGCTATATGCTGCCGGACTGAGCGCCCGGTTCGGGGCGATGCTGACAAAATTGGGCAATTCCGCATCGGGCCGACCCAACTCTTTGGCCACCAGCGAACCCAGGGTGGGATAATGAATTGGACCGCTGGGAACATAGCCGGTGCGAACGTAAGCCGTGGCCCGACCGTGGTCGCCTTCCTTGGCCGTCATCGAGCGGACAATCGCCATGCGTTTGGTCCATTGGGCCAGTTGCGGCATGTGCTCGCTGATATTCATGCCGGGCACCACGGTCGCAGTATCCTTAAACAGGCCGCCATTGCGCGAGCCGGGCTTCAAATCGAAAGTGTCCATTTGGCTGGGGCCGCCGTTCATCCATAATAAAATGCAGGAGCGATGCCGGTTTTTATCGTCGGCCGCGGCCTGCGCCAGCGCTTCGAACCATCCGCTGGCGGAAATGCCGACCGCGCCCGTCAGCGACAGCCGCAGCAAATCGCGGCGCGAGAACGGTCCCACGAATCGCTGCAAATGATGAATGCCGCACATGATCGACCTCAGGCTAAGAGATAATTCGAAAAAGGGGATTGGTCCGCGGCGGTCAATGGTTCAACACAAATTCGGCGCTATTCAGCAGTGACCAAAACACGTCGGCCAGCGGTCCTTTTTCGTCGTGCTTAGGGGACGAGGAAATGTAGGCCGACAACTGTTCCAACTCCGTCGCATCAGGCCGGCGGCTTAATGCCGAAAGAAACAACATCTCGATGCGGCCCTTGGCATCCAGGTACGGCGCGTCGGCAATCGAAGCAAACACGCGGCTTTCCTTCAAATCCGTGGCGTCGGCGACGTATTTGCCGTTCATCAGCGCCAACGCCTGCAAAATGGTTGTGGGGGCTTCCGTGCGCGGCACGCTATTGTCGTTAAACCGGGCTTGAAAATCATCGCGGGCAGTCGGCTCCAGTTGCGCAGCTTGCGTGGTTGATTGGCTGACGGGTTGGAAGCCGGTCGCTTGCACAAAGCTGGCGAAAAGCTGATCGCCGCTCATCCGCCGCAGCGGCATCCGGCCGAACAGCAATAATTGTTGATCGTTCGGCTTGCCGCCGGCCGCGCTCGATAACTGATAGGCCTGCGTCGCCGTAATGACACGAATTAAATATTTCAGATCGTAACCGTGCAGCACAAATTGCTGCGATAGCTCATCAAACACTTGCGGTTGCGAGGGCGGGCCGGCGGTATCCAAGTGATCGACCGGGCTCACCAGGCCGCGGCCAAAAAAATGGTCCCACAGCCGGTTTACTGCAGCCCGAGCAAACAGCGGATTCGCCGAGTCGACGATCCACTGGGCCAGCACTTCGCGTTTGATTTGGTCGGGTTTGAACTGAGGAGATTTTCCATCGAGGAATTGCGGCTTGACGACGATTTTGGAGTCGGGCACCTTCAAACTGTCAGCATCGTCCAGGGAAACCAGTTTCACCAGAGCAGCCAACGTCAACGGTTTTTCGGCCGGCATGGCTGTTTCGTTATTCAAGTCTTTGAAGAAAGCGGCCATTTGCCAAAATTGTTCGCGCTTCCACGAGGCAAAGGGGTGATCGTGACATTGGGCGCACTGCAACTGAATTCCCAAGAATACGCGCGACGTACTGGCGGCCAACTGCTCCGGCTTGTAATCGGCGGCCAAATAAAATGCCGCGGGGCTGGGTTCGCCGGCGTCAGTGGCTCCAGATGAAACGCGCGCTGTGAGCAATTCCCGCGCCATCTTGTCGTACGGCATATTGACGGCGAATCGGAGTCGCAACCAGCTTTCCAAAGCCGCGCTTTGGGCCCGCATTTCGGGGTTGGCAGAGCCTGCCAACAGCAAATCGCGCCAGGTGTTGGCGAAGTGCGCGGCCCAAGCGCCGCGCTGCAGCAGGTTTTCGACCAGCAGCCGGCGCTTGTCGGCGTGGGTGTCGTCGACGAAATCCAAGGTTTCCGCCACGGATGGAATGCGTCCGATCAAATCGAGATAAACTCGCCGCACGAATTCCGAATCGGTCGTAGGCGATGCCGCTTCCACACCGGCCGCTTGCCAGGCATCCGCCAACAGCCGATCGATGTGGGCCGCCATTTGCTCGGCGCTAATTGCCTCGGCATCTGTCGCGCTGGATTGTCCCGCAGGATAAAGTGCTGAAGTGGTTGCGGACCACGCATCGGCGGTTGAAGTTTTTTTGTTCGCTGTTGTGGCCGCATCATCTGCTAGCAATTCACAACCAACCAGCAGGGTCGCAAAAACTGCAACGACGCCTAGCGGCGACACACGTCGGCGAAAAATGTCGAAGATGACAACCGGCGGCGAATGTGCCGGGCTTGAAACCCGTTGATCAGAATTAGTCCGCCACATCGGCACCCTCCGACGGAAACGGAAAACGGAGGTCCACCCTAGCGAGATTATTGTAACAAGTTCGTAGAAATTCTCAATTCTTGATGCATCCGAAGGCAATTTAGTTGCAAACCGCCCGAACACTTATTTAGGATGTGCAGGAGGAGTGTTTGTCGCAGGGTTTTCTGTATAATCCGCATTTGTCTGCCAATGCAGGCAGGGTCCGGTTTCTGTTTTTGAAGCGCTTTTGGGGCTGATGCCATGCGCCAAGTAGGTAAATATCTGCTGATTTTGGCGATTGCCGTGTCGTTGATTGCTGCCGTTGCTGCCCGTGCGGCCGCACAGGTCGCGACGTTGGTGTTGAACGGAACCACGACCACCAACGACGTCAATCAGCCCTTTTTGCTCTCGACCATTCCCAGCGACGTGGTGGAATCGATCGCCGATTACCGCCGCTATTGCCAGCGTTCGCAGTGGGAAAAGGCCTTCAAACAATTGGACAAACTCCATTCAGCGAAATCGACCGTTTTGGCGCCCTATCAAGACGGCGTGATGGTTCCGCCCACCGGATTGCTGCAGCGGCTGTTTGCCGAATTGCCTGAAGACGGCAAGAAAGCATACCGGTTGTTTAACGATGCGGAGGCGAAGAACGTGCTGGATCAGGCCCAGGGAAAGGACGAAGCCGACAAACTGGCGACCGTAGCCACTGAGTTCTTATACACTTCGTCCGGCGATGTGGCGGCCGACCGCTGGGGTGACTTGCTGTTTGAGAAAGGGGACTTTTCCGGAGCAATTCAGGCGTGGCGCAGCATTTTGAAGTTCCGTCCCGATAGCGCCATTCCGCCGGCACAACTGCTTACGAAAGTAGCGATTGCCTTGGCACGCGATGAGCGTTGGCCGGAATTTCAACAAGTTGCGCAGCAAATGCACGATCGGTATGCCGAAGCCTCGGTGACGTTGGGGGGCAAAAGCGTGCTTGCGGTCGAACATTTGGAAAAGCTGGGCGCCCATCACAAGGGGGTTGCATCCACTTCCGCAGCCCCTTCTCAGCCAGGTAAACCGCATCTGATTGCCGACAGCAAACCGCTATGGCAGTTTCGCTGGTTCGCGGCGGTCAATCCAGAATTGGGAAATCGGGAGGGCTTGGTGGTGTACGATCAAATGTATGGCCGCCAATATGCGTCCGATTTTGTGCCTCCGACCATTGTCGATGCCCAGCGCATCTATTCTGACATGGTGGGCTACGAAGTCGGCATCGACCTGGCCACGGGAAAACTGGCGTGGCGCAGCGGACGGTTTTTCGATTTGATGAAAAACAACCAGCAAAATCAATTCAATAACGGACGCAGCCTGTTTCTGGAGCAATCGGCTATCGCCGCTTGTGGCGACAAAATTTGGTCGGTGGCGCGCGACCCTGGGGCCAACCAAAACTCCAACGAGGTTCGGTATTATCTGCTCGCCCGTGACCCGGGCACAGGTAAAGAGCTGTTCAACAGCAAATCTGCCAAAGACGGCCTGAAAGAGTGGTCGATCACGGGAATGCCAGTGGCCGACGAAACACACCTTTATGTCGGCGCGTACAAACCGAATCAGCCCAGCGATTTGTACGCCCTGTGTCTGAGCCGTTCCGACGGCAAGCTGCTATGGAACACCAAACTGGGGAGCTACAAAACCGACCCTCGTCAACTGTATTATTCCGTCACGCGGTTGTCGGTGCCTGCCCTGCTGCTTTCCGGCGGTAAACTGTACGTGGACACGAATGCCGGCAGCTTTGTGCAATTGAATCCCTCCACGGGAGCCATCGCCTGGGGCCTGAATTACGACGCTGAAACGCCGAGCACCGACCGGTACTACAACCAGCCGCCGGAGCAAGTCACGTGCAGCGCGCCGGTCATGGTGGATGGCGTGTTGTACATCAAGGGAATGCGATCGCGGCGATTGTATGCGGTCGATCCGGAGGAACCCAAGGTGTTGTGGAGCCGGCCGGTATCGGAAAACGCGGTTTTGGCCGGCGTGGATAGGGAACGGGCATATTTAGGCGGCGAAGAAATCACCGCCTACGACCTGAAAACACAACAACTGTTATGGTCCAAGCCCGTGCCGATGGGCACCAGTTGGGTGCGGCCATTGATGACCGGAGATCGCATTTATCAATTCACACCCCGCGGCATTTACGAAATTGAGAAGGCCACGGGTGATATTGTGCAACTGTTCCGCGGGGCGGATATGGAATCTGTCGGCGGCCGCCTGATGCTGACGCCGCATGCACTGGTGGCGATTTCGAATATCGCCATCACAGCCTATCCGGTCGAGGAAGCGGCCAGTACGACCGCATCGTCCGACCCAAAATAAGGGATTTGTAATAGCAGTTCCAATCAAAAGCACTTTTCCTTGCGTCCCAGCCAGTTCCGTGTTTTTGTCACACCATTGCCGCATCTCCACTTCAACTTCATTCTTCAAAACTAGATCAGACCGACCAATGAAATCAAACCTCCGCGTTTTATTGGCTGTTTTGCTCCTTCAAGGACTTTGCTATCTGGCTAAGGCCGACGATTCGGGCATTTTGGTTTCGGCCACAGGGGAATCGACGATCAAGCCCAATCGGCTGGAAATTGAAATCAAAGCGTCGGCTTCTGCGGAACTTACCGGTGACGCCGTCGTCAAATATCGTGATGCGTTGCGCCGGGCCAAGGAAGCGTTCGAAAAATTGAAAATTGAGAAGCTCGAACTCGAGGACCGCGGCATGAACGTCGCCAACAGCGCTGCAGGCAACAACAACGTCAACGGTTTTGTTCCCAACGGCGCTGCGCCTACGGCTAAGCCGGAAGTCAATATTTCCAAGTCGCTGCGGTTGTCGGTGACCGGCATCGACAAGCTTTCGGAGGAAGATTTGGTGTCGCTGGTGGCCAAGTTGCTCGATACCGCCAAAGATGCGGGCGTTTCGGTCGGCAACGATGCCAACAATTCCCTCATGATGCGAATTAACGGCATGAGCACGCCGGTGGCGATGGTCACATTTGTGGCCGACGACCCATCCACGGCCCGCCAAGCGGCTTCCGAAAAAGCGTTTACCCAGGCCCAGCAAAAGGCGCAGAAGCTGGCCGAAATGGCCGGCGCCCAATTAGGGCCGGTGCTGTCGATGGAGGAAGGCGGCGCGAGCAGCGGCAAGCAAGAATCGCTGCAGGAGCGCATGATCGAAATGATTTACGGCGGCGGCAACTCCAATACAGCGGAAGATCCACGGCTTACGTCGTCGCTGCTGATTGACATGCCGGTGCGCGTCAACTTGCGGGTTCGATTCGAACTGGAACCCAAAGCGAATGGTGCCGCAAAATGAAGTGGATGTTGCCGATTTTAGCAGCAATTGCAACCGCAGGATGTGGCGGCGCGTTCGCGGCGGCTCAGGAACTGGGCTCGCCGACTAATGGCATCACTGTCAGTGCCAGCGGCGAAACCAAGGTGAAGCCGAACAAATTGGAGATTGAAGTCAAAACTTCGGTTTCCGCGGAACTGACGGGCGACGCCGTGGTTAAGTATCGGGACGCATTGAAACGTGCCAAGCAAGCGATCGAAAATTTGAAGCTCGATAATCTGCAGGTGCTGGATGAAGGCGTGAACATTGCCAGTAATGCTCCAGCGCCCAATGGCGGTTATCAGATGGCGACACCGGTAGGAGTTATTACGCAGGGCGGATCCACCGGCCCGAAGCCGGAAATCGCCTTGTCGAAATCACTCCGGCTGACCATCAGCGGCATCGACAAATTGTCGGAAGAAGAAGTGATTGCACTCGTCGCGAAATTGCTTGATGCGGTGAAAGACGCCGGCTTGGCGACAATCTCACTCAACACCAACGGCGAGACTGGGCCCGACGGCCAGCCGCTCGCTAGTCCGTTGGTCATCTTCACTGCTGAAGACGTTTCGGCGGCACATCAAAAAGCGACTGAACAGGCTTTTCACCATGCCCAGGAAAAAGCACAGCAAATTGCGCAGCTATCCGGCGGCATGTTAGGGCCGGCTTCCGCGGTCGAGGAAACGGCCGCGCTCTCGGCCAACAATGATGACTCGGCCGCAATGGGAATGCTGGCCGCTATTTATTCCGGCGGTACGCTCACGGGAAATGACGTTTCGGTCAAATCGTCGATGCTGGCCGAACTTCCGGTCCGGGTCAGCCTACGAGTGCGTTTCTCGCTTCAGCCCAACACCACATCGATTTCCACGGGGGCCACCAAATGAAAACTAGCTCTTCAATGCTTGCGGCCGCGCTGCTTTCGATCGCTATTTCCCGACCCGTCTTCGCACAAAACAGCGTGAACGGTATCGGCGTCACCGGCACGGGCGAAGTCACCGCCAAGCCCGACACGGTGGAACTGAAACTGCGAGTCGCCGGCGCCGCCGAATTGACCGACGACGCTATTGTTAAACACCGCGACGCGCGCGATCGGGTGATGAAATCATTCGAGACGATGAAGCTCGACAATTTGAAAGTGGAAGACACCAATCTCAACGTGCACTCCGGCACATCCCGCGAGCAAGCGCAGATCATCATCCGCGGCGGCATCCAGCAAAATAACAGCACGCCGCCGCAAGTGGAAGTTAGTAGCACCGTGCGGGTACGATTGAAAGAGATCGATAAAATTCCCGCCGACGACTTGATGAAGTTAATCGGCAAATTGCTCGACACCGCCAAAGACAGCGGCGCCGCCGTCGGCCCGACCGATGAAGAAGTTTCCATGGCATCTCGTTACGGGCGGACCGCATCAAACAACTTTCTGCATTTTATCGTTACCGGAGCGGATCAATTGCGCGAAGCCGCTTACCAAAAAGCGGCTGACGACGCGCGGCAGCGGGCCGAACGGCTCGCCAAATTACACGGATTGAAACTGGGGCAGGTATTATCGGTGCAGGAGAATTTTGTTTCCGGCGACAACCCCAACAACAACTACATTCAGCAGCCCTGGGAACTTTCGGCTCCTGAGATACCCCCGCGCGGGGAACTCGTCACCGACAGCATGAATGGCGCTACTTTTCAGGTAAAACTGGGAGTTCGCTTCGGCATAGCTCGGCCCGACAGCGACAAACCGACAGCTCAAGCGGCGGCAACTTCCGACGCCCAAGCCTCCTCGACAGAGGAAAAATAATTACGGCGAGATTTTGAACCTGTTTCTCATCAAATCCTCAGCAGAAAGCCAAGGATGCGATTTATCCAGCCACGAACTGCCCATTGGTTTACAGCAGCGCATGCGGTGCGTTGGATTTGCTGTGTCCTAGCGGCGTGCATGACTGCCGCGCCGAACTTACCATTACGGCTGGCGCAGGCCGACGAAGTGCTTCCCAAGCATGTCACTCAAGAAACGTTGAAAGCCGTCCGCTCGGGATTGGATTATTTGGCCCGTACTCAGGCCGACGACGGCGCATGGCGCGAAGGGCAGGGGGGGCAAGCCTATCCCATGGCCATGACCGCGCTGGCTTGCACGGCGCTGTTGGCCAACGGCAATTCGCCCACCCGGGGCCGCTATGCCGAGCAACTTCAGCGCGGCACGGATTACATATTGCAGTGTGCCCAAGCCAGCAAATCGGGATTGATCACAGGACCGAATCAAGACAACGGCCAACCGATGCACGGCCACGGCTTCGCGCTGATGTATTTGGCCTCCGTGTATGGCATGGAAACCAATCCCACCAAGCGCGCCGCCATTCACGACGCGGTGATTGCCGGCGTCAGTTTAACTTCACGCGGGCAAAGCGGCGCGGGGGGTTGGACGTACGTGCCCGGCGGGGGGGATGAAGGTTCAGTCACGGTCACGCAAGTTCAAGCGTTGCGAGCGGCCCAAAACGCCGGTTTTCAAGTTCCCCGCGGCACCATCGAAAATGCGGTCCGTTATCTGGAACGATGCAGCACGCCGGAAGGGGGCATTTGCTATTCGTTGGCATCCGGGGGTGAAGCGCGGTTGGCGATATCCGCCGCCGCGGTGGCCACGTTATATAACGCCGGGGAATTTGATTCGCCGTTGGCCAACAGGTGCCTCGATTTTGTCTGGCAGCGGTTCGAGGGAATTGACGGCTGGAGCAAGCGCAGCGGTCACGATTTCTACACGCAGCTTTACGCTTCGCAAGCTTTTTACATGGCCGGCGATCAGTATTGGGACAAGTACTTCCCTGCCACGCGCGATCAATTAATCAGAATGCAAAACGCCGGCGAAGGCTCGTGGGAGGGAGATGGAATCGGCAAAACCTACGGCACCGCTATCGCACTCATCATTCTCCAATTACCCTATAAGTTTCTGCCTGTATATCAGAGATGAACAGCGATTAGCAATTAGCGATTAGCAATTCGCAGTGCACAGTTAGCGATTGGCAATTCGTCAGAAGAGGCAAGCGGTTTGGCAACTTGAAATCCTGTGAGGGCCTGTATCGTGATTCATCAAACGTCCAAGGTGGCTGAGCACGCCGCTGCGCAACATTCCGATCGACCGCACTCAGCCGATCTGGAAGATTTGCGCCGCCTGGAGCAGGCCCATCGCCATTTGCGGGAACAAATTGCGCACATCGTGGTTGGGCAGGACGAAGTCATCGAACAGTTGATGATCGCCATTTTCGCCCGCGGCCACTGCATTTTGGAAGGCGTTCCGGGGTTGGCGAAAACGCTGATGGTTAGCACGCTGGCCAATTGCTTATCGCTGCAATTCACGCGCATTCAGTTCACGCCCGATTTAATGCCCAGCGACATCACCGGCACGGAAGTGTTGCAAGAAGATCGCCAAAGCGGCACGCGGCATTTGCAATTCATGCGCGGACCGGTGTTCACCAACATTCTGCTGGCCGACGAAATCAACCGCACGCCCCCCAAAACGCAGGCGGCGCTGCTAGAAGCGATGCAGGAGCGGCAAGTTTCCGCGGGCGGCCGTCGGCATGGCCTGATGGATCCATTCTTCGTGCTGGCCACGCAAAATCCCATTGAGCAGGAAGGGACGTATCCGCTTCCGGAAGCGCAGCTCGACCGCTTCTTGTTCAAGGTGTACGTCGGTTATCCCACGCCGGACGAGGAGCGGCAAATCTATCGCCGCACGACCGGCGCGGAAATGGAACACGTCACCAAAGTGCTGGACGGCCTGGAAATTCCCCACCTACAAAAAATTGTCCGCAGTGTGCCCATTTCCGATCATTGTTTGGATTACGTGATGGCGCTGGTCAGGGCCACTCGTGCCGGCGAACCCAACAGCCCCGCCTATATTTCTCGCTGGATTTCCTGGGGCGCCGGCCCGCGGGCTGGCCAAGCGCTGATCCTCGCGGCAAAAGCCCGGGCGGCATTGCACGGTCGGCCGGCGGTGGCCATTGACGATATTCGCGCCGTCGCCAAACCAGTGTTGCGGCATCGCTTGGTGGCGACTTATGCGGCCCAAGCCGACGGGCAAACTCCCGACACGATTGTCGACGCTTTAATTCGCGACATCCCCGTTCGACCAGGAGCTGATGAACTCGATGGCCGAGTCGCACAAGTATTCCAATCCTGAAGTGCTGGCCCGCATTTCTGGTCTGACGCTGCGCGCCACGCGGGTTGTGGAAGGGACGGTGTGCGGACTGCATCGCAGCCCGTTCCACGGCTTCAACGTGGAATTTGCCGAGTACCGCGAGTATTCGCCCGGCGACGATTTGCGGCAGCTCGATTGGCGGGTGCTGGGCCGCACCGACCGTTATTACATCAAGCAGTACGAAGAAGAAAGCAATTTGCGTGCGACCATTGTGATGGATGCCAGCGCCAGCATGCGCTACGGCTCCGGCGCGATGACCAAGTTCGATTACGCGGCCACGCTGGCCGCTTCGCTGGCTACGCTGCTCGTGGAACAGCAAGACCCGGTCGGCTTGGCGCTGTTCGACAAGGAAGAACGCAGCATATTGTCGCCGGCGGCCACGCAATCGCAATTGGCGCAAATCATTTATCGCTTGGAGCAGGCCCAGCCCGATCGCGAAACCGATTTGGGCGCCGTGTTGCAAACGCTGGGCGGCAAATTAAAAAAACGGGGCATGGTCATCATCATTTCCGATTTGCTGACCGATTTGAAATCGTTTTACGAGGGTCTTTCGCGGCTGCAATATCTGGGCAACGAAATCCTGGTGTTTCAAATCCTCGACAAAGACGAACTCGATTTGCCCTTCAACGATTTGGTGTTGTTCCGCGACATCGAAGGGAGCGAAGAGCTGTTTGCCGAGCCCTGGGCTTTCCGCAAAGCGTATTCGCAAGCAATGCAAAAATTTGTCGCCGAAGTGCAAGACACCTGCGGCTGCCGCGGCATCGACCACTTGCTGCTGCGGACCGATGACGATTTGGCCTTGGCGCTCAGCCATTATTTGCACCGCCGGGAACAAGCTTAATGAGTTGGCCAAGGTTTCAATTTCTCATTTAGACATTTGGATTTCGACATTCGGAATTTGCCTTTCCCATGCCCACCATCAACTTTCTTAATCCGGCGTTTTTGTGGGGCCTGGGGCTGGGGTCGATTCCGATCATCATTCATTTGCTGTTTCGGCGGCAATTCAAGCGCATCGATTGGGCGCCGATGCGGTATCTGAAATTGACCATTCAGCGCAATCGCCGCCGCGTCCAACTGGAGCAATTGTTGCTATTGCTCATGCGGATCGCCATCATTTCCCTCCTAGCGTTTTTGGTGGCTCGGCCGGTCATTCATTCGCTCGGGATCGCCGGCTGGTTTGGGGCCGGTAGTCGGACCAGTCACGTGCTGGTGTTGGACGATTCGCTCAGCATGGATTTGGCGGTCGACAATCGAACTGTATTCGATCGCGCGGTTGAGCTGGCCACGCATGTCATTCGCGATGTCGGCCCGCAAGATCGCTTCACGCTGGTGTTGGCTTCGCAACCCAAGCAGCCGCTGGTGCACGAGGTGGAGGTGCTGGACGCGGATCAATTGGCGCAGCTCATCCGCAAGCAAAGGCCCAGCGCGGCGTTTGTTTCCTGGGGTGCGACGATGGAAGCAGTCGACGAACTGCTGACCTCTGCCACGTATCGCACCAAAGAAGTCACGCTGCTCACCGATTTGCGCCGTGCCGGCTGGGAAAATAATCTGAAGCCGCTGGCTGACCGTTGGGTCGGCGACGACGTGCATCTGCGCATTTTCGATTTGGGCGCCAACAGCACGCATCAACTGACGTTGGAAGAATTAAAGGCCCAAGACCCTTGCGTGTTGGCCGGCGTGCCGGCGCATTGGGAAGCCGTGGTTCGCAATTCCTCGGACGAAAGCTTGAATCATGTAGCAGCCGTGCTTTTGGTCGACGGCAAGCCCAATCAACTGGTGTTGCCGCCGCTGCCGTCCGGTCAAAGCGTGCATGTGCCGCTGACGGCGACTTTCCAAGAGCCGGGCTTGCACCACTTGTCGCTGCAACTTCCCGCCGACGATCTGGCCGCCGACAATCAGCGGTGGACCGTGGTCGATGTGCGTGAACGCTTGCACGTCATGCTGATCGATGGGCAGCCTTCCAGCGAGCCGCTGGCCAGCGAAACCGATTTCCTGGGTCTGGCGCTTTCGTTGGGCGGCGACGACAGCGCCTCGTTCCAAGTGGAAATTCTCACCGATGCCGACATGGCAGCCGTCGTCCACGATCAGCCCGATCTGCTCGTGCTGGCCAACGTGGCGGCGATTACTCCGCCGCAAGCAGCCCGATTGCGGTCACTCGTGGAAGCGGGCATGGGGCTGATGATTTTCGTCGGCGACCAGGTCGATCCTGACAATTACAACCAGCTTTTGCAGGGGGAAGGCGTGGAATTGTTGCCCGCGCAATTGGAAAGCATTGTGGAGCAGCCCGTTACTGGCCTGGTGCTGGAGAGCAATTCGCCGTCGCCGCTGGATGCCTTGCGGCAACTCAAAGCGTCAGTGTTGGAGCAAGTCAAAACCAACAAGTATTACCAACTGCGCTTGCCGGGCGAAGCAGTTCCGGGCGTGCGGGTATTGGCCCGCTGGAACGATGCTGATTCGTCTCCGGCGGTCGTCGAAAAAGTAGTCGGCCGTGGTCGCGTGCTGCTGTGGACCACCACGGCCAACAAATCGTGGACCGATTGGCCCACGCAACCCAGTTACGTACTGGCGATGCGGGAAGGAGGCAAAGCGGTGGTGCGTCCCACTGGCGCGCACGATTTGACGGCAGGGGAAGCCATACGCCGCCCACTTCCGCCCGACGTACAAGTGACATCGCCGACCATCGAAATCCCCGATTCCGACCAGCCGCTGCCGCTGGCTGTCGATTCATCTTCGTCCGCAACCGTCGAAACAAGCTCCAAACTATCCTCCGGCGCGAGTTTAAAACCAGATGAAGGAGAAACGCAAACCCCCGCGCATTCTGATGTGCCGACACTTGCTTATTCCGACACTCGCCGCGCCGGATTATACCGCCTGAATTGGCAAACGCCCCCCAGCGGCGCCGGCAACGATTTGTTCGCCGTCAATCCCGATGCGCGCGAAAGCGATTTAACCCCGATCACCGCCGACGAATTGAAAAACCTGTGGGGAGAATTGCAGCCGGAAATCATCGCAGCCGGCGCTCCGGATGCAGATTTAACCACCCGCGGCGAGGAAATTTGGCGGCCCTTAGCGATGTGCCTGCTGGGCCTGATGGCTGTGGAAGCGTGCTTTGCCACCTGGGTCGGACGCCAAAGATAAACATCAAAATACCATGCTTGAAACCCTCAAATGGCTGATCGGATTGCGACCGTTGCCCAGCGGCGCCACGGAGGGAGATTGGCACGTGGAGTTTCAAGCGCTGCCGCAGGGAACCACGGCACTAGCGGCGATTGCTCTCGCTGTGGCCGCGCTGGTCGGCGTGTTTTGGCTGTATCGCCTGGAAGGGCGGCAGCTCAGCCTGTCGCGCCGGTTGGCTTTTGTGGCGCTGCGGGGGTTGATTTTCGCCGGCGTCGCCTTCATGTTGCTCGATGCCATGTTAGTGATCGAGCGGCACGAACAAGTTCCTTCGCACCTCCTGGTGTTAATGGATACTTCGCAAAGCATGTCGCTGACAGATCCGTACGCCGATGATACAGCAGTCAAAAAAATTGCGGAATCTCTCGGCTGGACAGAGCCAGACGCTGCCGCCCGGCTCAAGCGTTTGCGCGATGCCAAGCGTTACGATTTAGCGGTGGCTGCCCTTGATCCGTCAATTCCCAAGTTATCCGATGGCCGCAAACTGGCGCTGTTTCACTTCGATGGCAAAGCCCAGCCTGTCGACTCGTGGACCGGCCTCGCCGGCCTCTCGCCACAAGGCACGCAAACCGCCATTGGCGATGCCATCAAGCAAGCCCTGGCCGCACACCGCAATCAACCGTTGGCAGGCGTGCTATTGGTGACCGATGGCCAATCGAACGCCGGCGAAGATGCTCGCAAAATCGCGCAAGCCGCTGGCAAGCAGGGCGTTCCCATACACGTATTAGCAATGGGCACTGAGCAGGGTCCCAGCAATGCTCGGCTGACCGACTTGGAAGCCAGTCCCGTGGTGTTTGTGCGCGATCCAATCAAACTGGCCGCTGTCATCGATTCACAAGGCGAGCGCGGGCAAGAAGCCACTGTGCGCTTGGAACAGCGGAAAGATGGCGGCGATTGGACGGAAGTTTCGCAAACATCCATCGTGCTGGGCGAAGACGGAGCCGTGCAGCGCGTGGAATTCGATTTTACTCCTGACGCCACCGGCCAGTACGATTTTCGCGCCACCATTTCCGACATTCCCAACGAACTGACCGAGGCCGACAATTCGGCGACGCAATCGGTCAAAGTAGTTCGCCAGCGAATCCGCGTGCTGCTGGTTGCCGGCTACGCTTCGCCCGAAGTGCAATTTTTGCGAAACGCCCTGCTGCGTGACCCGCAGTTGGAGTTTTCCTCGTGGCTGCAAAACGCCACGGAGAATTACGAGCAGGTCGGTCAAAGGCCGCTGCGCCGCTTGCCCGCCACGCAGGCGGAGTTGAATCAATACGACACGGTCATCATGTTCGACCCCAATGTGCACGATCTGGGCCCCAATTGGTCTGACATGCTCACGAAGTTTGTCGGCGATGCCGGCGGTGGATTCATTTACGTCTCCGGCGAGTTGAACACGCCCAACTTGTTCGGCGGCCGATCGGGCGAGTCCTCTTCCGACTCGGCCGAGACTGCCTGGGTTCGCATGTTGCCGGTGGTATCGGAGCCGGGTCTGTATCAATCTTCGGCGGAAGTGAAGCTAAGCGCCCGCGAAACGTGGAACCTGGAACTCACCGCCGACGGCGCCGACGATCCGATTTTTCACTTTTCGCCTGACCCGACCAAAAATAAAGACATTCTCGCCAGCTTGCCCGGCATGTATTGGTATTTTCCTGTCACTCGGGCCAAACCCGGCGCGACGATTTTGGCCCAACACGGCGACCAACGCATGCGCAACAGTTTTGGCCGCCACGTGCTGATGGCTATGCAGCGCTACGGGCCTGGGCGGGCTGTGTTCATTGGGTTCGATAGCACCTACCGCTGGCGTTATTTGAACGAAGAGTATTTCGACGGCTTTTGGGCCCGCATGGTCGATCGGGTCGGCCGCAGCAAAGTGTTGGGGGGTCGCTATCCGTTCACGCTGGCCACCGATAAAAGCGCGTATCGCGTGGGGGACCGCATCACGGTTCACGTTTCGCCCGCGCCTGGGCAGGAAGATAGCGGCGCACTTTCGCAACTGCATGGCGATGCCGAAGTTTCCGGGCAGGAGCCGATAGCGCTGGAGTTTGAGCCGCAGCCCGATCATCCCAACGTGCTGGAGGCTACTTTCAAAGCCGAAAAAGCCGGCGCGTATTTGGTCCGCGTGTTGCCGGCCACATCGGCCGAGGGGGAAACCACGGTGCGGGCCGCCACACTGCCCTTCCGCGTCGATCCGCCGCAGCAGGAATTCGATAATCCGCGGCTCAATCGGCCGCTGTTGGACGATATTGCCCAGGCCAGCGGCGGGAAAGTTTTCACGCTGGATCAGGCGGACGAAATTCCCGCGGCCTTCCGCATCAAGCAAGTCGACCGGGTTCTGCAATATCGCCAAGAGTTGTGGGATGCTCCGTTGTTAGCTCTGACCATTGTTACGTTGTTAACCATTGAATGGGTGTGGCGAAAAACAAAACGCATGGCGTGAGGAAAATATATATCACGCGAACCGCCGACCTTTAGAAGTATTGTCGCATGTCCGCAATCGTCGAACCAGAACTTTCTACCGAGCGCATCTGGCAATGCCGTGAACAATTGCAGCGGCGGTTGGCGGGCATTCGTCGGGCGATGCGGGCCCATTTGCTGTGGGAAGGCTTGGCGTGGACGGTGGCCGTGTGCGTCAGCTTTGCCGCGGTCAGTTTGCTCATCGACCGCACATTTCGGCCCGAGTTGGCGTCGCGGTTGGTGTTGTTGACGCTCGGAATCATCGGCATCGTCACGGTGGCTTGGAAACTCCTTGTGCAACCGCTGCGATTACGCTTGAACGATTTGGATTTGGCCGAACTGTTAGATCGCCGCCGCCCGGGTGTCGGCCAGCGCATCACCAACGTGCTGCAACTGCCGGAATTGCTGGCGAGCGGAAAAATCGATGGTTCGCCGGCCATGATCGAATTGGCCGTCATCGAAGATGCTACGGCCTTGGCCAAACTCAATCTCCGCAGCACGCTCAACATTTCTCGGCGCAGAAAAGTGATGGCCCTGCTGTTGGGCACGCTGGCTTTGGTGGCAATTTTTTGCTTCGCATTTCCCTCGGTGGCGTCGCTCTGGAGTCGCCGCTGGCTGGCCGGTTCCACGATTCGCTGGCCGCAGCACACGTATCTGAAAGTGTTGGGGCTGGACGAACGCGGCCGTTTGCTGGTCCCGCGCGGCGAGGCCACGGTATTGGAAGTCGACGCTCAACCGGAATTTGTTTCTGCCGATGGCGGCTGGAGCGTGCCGGGACGCGGCGGTTCGCTGCGCATCCCCGGCGAAACGAAACCGCACAGCGACGTGCCCGACGCTGTCGCCATTGAATACCGAACCGCCGGCGGCAACCGCAAGCAGGGGACATTCACGCAGTACGAACCCGGCCATTTTCGTTACGAATTGCCGCCGTTGGCCGATATCGCTACGTTCACGCTCACCGGCGGCGACGATTGGTTGGGCCCGGTGGAAATCGTGCCCCTGGAACGTCCCACGGTGAAAGACATCACGCTGACCGCTCATATTCCCGGCCGTTCGCAACCGGAAGTTCATCATACCGGCCAGCAAGATTCGCAATTGCTCTTTTTGCCCACCACACAATTGGAGCTGGCGCTGGAAAGCGACCAGCCCTTGGCCAGCGCCCGCATTGTCACGCAAGGGGACGATGCGCCACAGCTGACGCCCATTGACGCATCGCATTATACTACCGCGATGACGATGAAAGCCTCCGTGAGCTTGGAATTTCAACTGGTCGCGGCGGAAGGTGGGCTTTCGTCGAAGCCGTACTTTCTCTCGATCGGGCTGCTGACTGATCGGCCGCCCCGGGTTACCGTTCGAGTGACCGGCGTGGGCCGGCGAGTCACGCCGACGGCGCGCATCCCGCTTACCATTCGCTCACTGGATGATTTTGGCATCGCGCAAATGACCGCGGATTTGGAGCTAACGCAATTTGTCGATTCCAAGCCGCAGGCCAGCACGCACCAGCCGTATACGGAGACATTTCCCCCGGATCACGAAAAACTGCCCACCGATGTCGAAAAGCAAATTTTCGTCAAGCTGGCGGATGTCAACGCTGTGGCCGGCAACATTGTCCGGTTGCGCGGCACGGCCACGGATGCCTGCGTGCTGGGTCCGCAACAAGGCACGTCGCGGTGGATTCCGCTGCAAGTGGTCACGCCGGAAGAATTGTTTTACGAAATTTTGGTTCGGCAGCGCGAGCAGCGCGGTCGGTTCAGCAAAGCGCTCGATATGGCGAAGGGGCAATTGGAGTCGATTCAGAAACTGGCCACGGCCGACGAAGGAAGCGGTGTATCGCGCGTTCACCAGGTCGTGGCACGGCAGATTTGGCAGGTTGCCAATCAACTTGACGCCACGCTCCAGGAGCTGACGTACAACGATTTGGGCAGCCAACCGGCGCGCGATCTGCTCGACACTTCCATCATCACGCCGCTGCGCAAACTGCACGATGAAAACTTCGTCGGCATTGGCGAAAAACTGCAAACGCTGCTGGAGCATCGCGAGCTGCGCGAGGCCGATCGGCAGGCCGCGCTCGACGCCCAACAAGCGGCCGTCACCGAAATGCAGCGCATCCTGGCGCAAATGTCACAATGGGAAAGTTTTGTCGATGTGATCAATCAACTCCGGCAAATCATCAAATCGCAAAACGAGGTGCTCGATTCCACGGAAAAAACGGAGAAAGACCGCATTAAAGGGTTGTTTGATTGACAGAACCCGCCGCCAGACGGCAAACTAATAAGGTCATATCGCTATGCTCGTCGTGATGAAATTTTGTCGGCAAGTCAATGCTTCACGCAGCGGAGAACGACTATGAGCATCGTCAAGCTTACGGCCGGCATCGTTTGTATTTCCGCGGCCTGCGCCAGCTTCGTTTGCATGCCGCTCGCTTATGCTGACGACGCAAAACCCAGCGCCGATGCCGCGGCAACGAGATCGGATACGCCGAAAGAAAACCTGGGCCAGCGCAAAGAGGGCGCCGTGGGGCAAAACGAGGAGCTCAGCTTCCGGGAAGCGAAAGTCGCCGCCGAAATGACGGAACTGGAAGAACGGATGTACCGCTTGTCCGACGCGCTCAAGGGTGTCGAACCCGAAAATTCCTCGAAGCTAATGTCCGGCGTGAAATACGCCCGCGATGAGTTGATCTTGCACGAAATGCAGGAAATTCAAGACATTTTGAACCGGTCGGATTACAAGCTGGCCTCCAGCGACCAGAAGGAAATGCTGGTCAAGCTCCAGCGTCTGGAGCAAATGCTCCTGTCGACCGATCTCGACCTGGAAATGCAACTGCAGAAGTTGCGGCTGATGCGCGACATTATGCACCGGCTCGACACCGCGATTGCCGAGGAAGACCGCCAGCAGAAGCAAACGTCCGCCAGTGCCGAACAAGACAAACGGCTGCAAAATGTGCCGCGCTTGCGCGACAAGCTGGACGAACTTATACGCCGGCAAACCGAGCACATCGAAGTGGCTTCCGGTCTGCTGGACGGTACGTCTGCGAATTCTCCCGACGGAAACCGGAATTCTGCCCCGTCCGGCGCCAACCCTCCAGAATCCGCGCGGCAGATGGACGCCTCCACACAAAAAGACGGCGCCCCGGCAAAAAATAGCAACGACAACAGCGGCCCCTCCCAACCCGGCGCTGCCGCCGCCGATCCACCGCCCGTCAAACTATTCCACCAACAGCAACAAACCCGTGACGATACGAAGGCCTTGGAGCAGCCATTGCCCGAACTGGCTGAAGCGCGCCAAGAGATGGATCAGGCCCTGCCGCCCTTGGAAAAGCAAACGTTCAGCGATGCCCTGCCGCATCAGAAAAACGCCCTGGAAGCGTTGAAAAAACTAGCGGCTTCGCTCGAACAAAGCCAACAGGAGCTGACCCTGGCTTTGTCGCAGGAGCGCTTCAATTCGATGAAACAAGACCAACAGCAAAACCACGCCGGCACGGATAAAATCAGCGACATGCTCCGCGAACTGGGTGATGCCGGGGCCGGCGCCATCGGCGAAGTGGGCCGTGCCGGCGGCAGCATGGGCAATGCGGAATCGAAACTGGGTGATCGTCAGCCGGAACCAGCCGGCCAACAGCAGTCCGACGCGCTGGCCGCTTTGAAATACGCCCGCCAACAACTTTCGGAGGAAGAACAAAAACTATTGAACCAAGTGCGGGCGGAAGTGAAAAAGCGCGTGTTGGAGGGCATTACCGAAATGATCGAACGGCAGGCCACGGTGCGGGAATCCACCCAGCGGTTTGCCCCGCGGGCAAAGGACGGCTCGCGCCAAGTGGTGACGTCGATTGTCGCCTTGTCGAAGTCGGAAGAACAAATCATGCAAATTGACGAGGAGTTGGTTTCGCTGGTCGAAGAGTCTGAATTCGGCATCGCGCTGCCGGCCACGCTGCGTGCCATTGACGAGGAAATGGATGACGTCAAGCAACACTTGGCCGCCGGCGAAGCCAGCGAAGAAGTCATCTCCGCCGAAAAGCAGATCGAAGCCGACTTGAAAGAACTG